>JAWOIM010000568.1:0-24088 GCA_046484685.1 Chloroflexota bacterium
GGCCGTTCTCGTTGAAGGCCTCGTGCGCGAGACCTATTACCCGCTATTCAGCCAACTCCACCAAACGTTTAGCCAGTTGCAGGAGCAGCCTGATGACGAATGAGTTTGGTCTACGCTCCGACGACATGGAAACGATCCTGGATACGCTGCGGCGGCATCCCGAAGTGACCGAGGCGATTCTTTTTGGCAGCCGGGCCAAAGGGAACTATAAGCGGGGCAGTGATGTGGATATTGCCTTGAAAGGGACAGGACTGACGCATCGTATTGTGGCCGCTATAAGCGACTTCTTAAACGAAGAAACGATCATGCCCTATCATTTTGACCTGCTCAATTACCACACCATCAGCAGCCCCGACCTGCTGGCCCACATTGAACGAACAGGCATACCATTTTATCGTCGGGCCGAGACGCCAGAAAGATTACAAAAATCTGCCAGACTTTTGTAGTCTGGCAATTATGAACGCTCGCGCTGCTGGCGCAGGATGATGGGGATAATAACGGCCGTACTGGATAAGCCTTGGGGAGTGAGGGGAGAGAACGGCCGTTTCAGTGCCGAGAAGTAACTGATCAATTCCGAGTATCTGATCGGCTTTCGTCTGATTGTTGTTCTGCTAATTGTTCCAGCCAGGCCATGGCTTCATCAGGATCGTCCGGCATCTTATTGCCAATCCCATCCGTTTGGTTCTTGGGTGCCGGTTCATTACTACCAATTGACCGGAAAACCAAGAGCAAGCCTATAATTAAAATAACAACTCCGAGAAATACGCCTGTCAAAAGAATAGCATTTTCTGGCATGTCAAACTCCTCTAAAAATGGGACACGGATTAACACGGATGACACGGATTATTTTGTTTATTTACTGGTGCGCCGTGCGCGTGTTGTCTCCTTTGCGAATTAATCTTTGCAGAAAATTCCCTAACAGATTGTAAAAATTTGGTGCGTCCATAGAATTGGCTATAGCTTGAGAGTGGCACGGTATTCGTGCCACATCTCTTTCGTCAGCTCCCACAGTTCCCGCTCTGTATACTGTGGGTCTACGAAGGCGGCCGGCTGGATGCCGATGAACCGTGCCCCCGTTTTTTCTTTGACGCGGCGGGAAGCGATGTTACCCCTGGCGTTGGAGAAAACCAGCTTCTCAAAGCCGAGCTGGTCAAAGGCATAATCAACCACGGGCGTAACGGCTTCGGTCATGATACCCTGGCCCCAAAACGGCCGTCCCAACCAAAAGCCCCGATTTTCCGGCGTGCCCGGCCGCCACAGGTCCACCAGGCCGATCAGTTTGGCCGGATTGGGCTGCAGCGTGATGGCCCAGGCCCAGCGGTCATGGCCCTGCTGCGGCAGCAGCCGGTTGAGAATATAGTCGGCCACGCCATTCTCGGGGTAAGGCCAGGGTACGGCTGCCGAAAGGTGGCGAATTACTTCATAATCAACAAAGTAGCGCGTATAGGCCGGAATATCGGCCTTGTTCACCGGCCGCAGGGAGAGGCGCTTGGTGGTAAATGTGGGGATGCCTGATTTAGCTACAAGGGGGTTGGTCATTGGTTTACGGGTCAGCAGCCAGTTCAATTTCGGTATGAATACGGCCGTTTAGATAAGGCACGCGCTCAAACCAGGTGGGCCAGATTTGCAGGTGGGGCGGGTCGCGTAGAGGAAGCTGTTGGTAGAGGTAGGCCACGGCCGTTTCAACTTCCTGCCCCCTGATGGCTTGCAGCGCCTGGTTGAAGTCCAGATCCACGGCCGCCAGGCCGCTGCCGCGCATGTTGACCGTCATGCGGCCGGCGTCGTCCACGGCCAGAATTGCTTCGGGAACCACGCTGATATTGTCGGCCGCCAAATAATAGCCCGGCGGCACCTGGGCAGCCAGGCCCCCATAAACCAGGCCGGCGGCATCGGTCACGTCTACGGCCGTACCGCGCATTTCGACGCGCATGGAGAGGGATAGCTGGCCGGCAGCTTCGCCCACAGCATGGGAGTAGTTTTCTTGCAAAATGGCCGTGACGCGCACCGCTTCTGCCGGTAAAAATTCCCGCTCCGTCAGTTGGACCTCCATGCGCGACAGAGCCACCGCCTGTAAAAATTGGAGCAGTTGGGAGCGGGCGCGGCTCTGGTCGGCCTCAGCCACGGCCGGGACCATCTCTACGGCCCCGCCGCTCAAATCGTTGGGATTGGTGACCAGGATTTGCTCAGCCAGGGGATCGTCGAGCGTGGTAATTGTACCGGCGGCGACATTGCCTTGCGGGCCTGGCTGCTCAGCAATGACGTCTACGGCGGCGGTGCTGTCGGTGACGCCTTGCAGGGTAACGGTCGCTACCGTCAAAAAAACCAGCCCGTTGTCGCCCAGCAGGCGGCTGTTAGCGGGCAACGTTTGGGGCTGGTTGCCCTGGTTGGTAAAAATAACCTGGCCACGAGCGGCGGTGGTGGGCTGTTCGCTTTGACCGGTGGTGGCCACGGCCGTTTCCCATTCTTCCTCGACAATGAGGACGCGACCGGGCACGGCCAGGCGGTCATAGGCAACGGCGGTCAATTCGGGATCAACGGTGATAGGCTGTACGGCCGTTACTTCGATGACCTGGGGCCGCAGCGTGAGGGTGGCCTGGGGCACCACGTATATAAACAGGACGTAGAGCAGAGCGACCGCCATACAAAAGAGAACAATGGCCAGGTAGCGGACCAGCCAGCGGCGCGAGCCCATAGCCGAAACCAGAAGTACGGTTGGTTGGTCCAGGGTGGGATAGGTGTCGGGGCGCAGGGCCAGCGGGTTGCCGCCCACGGTGGGCAGTCCCACCCGCTCCCGGCGGCGACGGCCGCGCCACCAGCCCCGGCGGCTGGACGTGGCCGCTTCGACACTGGTAAAGGTGGGGATGCCCAGGGCTACGGCTCGCCGCCTCAATTGGGTATCGGTGGTGACCAGGCCAATTTCAACACGGCGACGGTCAGCATGGCGACGGAGGCGGACACAATCAAGGGGCTGGCCTAACGGCCGTTCGGCGTCCGCTCGTTCGGGCAAAACCAGCAGCAAACGGGAGGCCCGCTCCCAATCCAACCGGTCACAGATAGAAACAATATCATCGTCAGCGTCCAGCTCAATCAGGTCAAAATCCATTGCTTATTCAGGTTTTTCCAGAGTGGGGGTGCCGGTACGCTGAGACGTGACGCGCCACTGGGGCAGTTCTCGCGCCACCAGCCGCTCCAGTTCCAACTGCTGTCCATTTTCTGCCAACGCCTGATCAATGGCATCGACCCATTCGCGGAAGTGGCGAGTCAGCATGAAGTCAAACTGCTCATCCGCAGCCGTTTTCACAGCCAGCACATTTTCGCTGCGCACCACGCGCCGCCGGCCGAGAGCCACCATCTGCGATAGGGGCAGTTCCAACGAGGGGAGTTGGGGCTGGTAGGTCACGTAACTGTACACCGACCAGATGAGAATGACGGCGGCCATGAGCAGGGCAATAACGGTCAGCAGCCAGGAAGCGGGCACAACGGCCGTGGCATCGCTGAAGGCAATGACCACAAAGAAGCCGCCGGCGAAAAGGCCGGTCACCAACTGCACCCAGGGGGAGGTGTCGGCATAGCGGCGGAAGAAAAGGCGCCGGTTGGTTAAATAGAGACGGCCAAAATCAGCCGTTTGGCTCAGCAAAACGGCCCGGCTGGTCCGGACAATCTTTTCGCCATCCTGTAATAGTTCGATTAAATCGTTGCGTTTCATAATAATTCCTGAAACGTGATGCGTGAAACGTGAAGAACCACATCTCACGTTTTACGTTTCACGTTTCACGCAGTAGAGTCTCAATTAACTGCGGGACCATTGCCAGCGCTTGCGGCAGTTTGGCCGGGTCTTTGCCGCCGGCCTGGGCCAGGTTGGGCCGGCCGCCGCCGCCGCCGCCCACAATTTTGGCTACCTCACGTACCAGGTCGCCGGCTTTAAGGCCGCGCCGGATCAGGTCGTCGGTGACGGTGGCGATAATGAGCGGTTTGTTGTTGATGACGGTGGCTAACACGGCCGTTCCCGACCCCACCTTGTCCCGAAACCAGTCGGTCATTTCGCGCAGGGCGTCCACATCGGCCACGTCGACCTGGGCGGTCAGCAAGGGGACACCGCTGACCGTCTGCATCTGCTCCAGAAGCGATTCAAACTGGCTGCGGGCCGACTGGCGCTGCAATTTTTCTAGCTGTTTTTGCAGGGCACGCTGCTCGGTGAGCAGCGCCGCCAGCCGGGTTTCTACCTCGCTAATGGGTGCGTTTAGCAGGTGGGCTACCCGCTCCAGCGTATCCAGGCGGCCGGCAATCAATTCCCAGGCAGCGCGGCCAGTAACGGCTTCCACGCGGCGCGTGCCGGCGGCCACGGCCCCTTCATTGACAAACCGAAAAAGGCCAATATCGCCCGTTTGGCCCACATGAAGTCCGCCGCACAGTTCAAAACTGTAGGCCCGGCCGTTTTCCCCGTTTCGAATCTGAATGGTGCGTACAATATCCCCGTACTTTTCGCCAAAGAGGGCCATGGCCCCGGCGGCAATCGCCTCTTTTTGGCCCATATATTCGGCCGTGACGCCCATGTTACTCAAAATGGCCTGGTTGATGTCTGCTTCGATGGTGGCCAGCATTTCCCGATCTACTGCTTCGTTATGGGTAAAGTCAAACCGGAGCCGGTCGGGGGCCACCAGCGAGCCGGCCTGGGTGACATGGCTGCCCAAATGGCGGCGCAGCTCTTCATGCAAAATGTGGGTGGCGGTGTGGTTGCGCCGCACGTCGTCACGGCGGAAATTGTCCACGCGGAGAACGGCCGTTTCGCCCGGCGCTATCTCCCCTTCGATCACCTCCCCTTTATGGATGATCAGCCCGGCCACCGGCCGCTGCGTATCGGTCACGCGGAACAGGCCATGGGGGCCTTGAATCTGGCCCGTATCGCTGACCTGACCCCCCGCCTCCACATAGAAGCAGGTAGCGGCCGTGATCAGTTCGGCCGTTTCACCCATGCTTAGCCGAGCCACCGGTTGGCCGTCACGCAGCAGAGCCACCACCTCAGTCTGAAGGCCGGCGCCGCTGTAGGGATCATATTCCACGCCTCCTTCTAACTGGCCGCTCTCCACCAGGTCGTGGAGCAAATCGGCGTAAGGGTTGCGGCCGGCTTCATATTCACCAAAGGCGCCGGCACCGCTGGCCAGGGCGTGGGCCTCACGCGCCTGTTTAAACCCCTCCTCGTCTACGGTAAAGCCCTGCTCTTGAACCATGTCTCGCGTAATTTCCAGGGGCAGGCCGTGGGTAGCATACAGGTCAAAGGCGGTCTGGCCAGCAATTTCCGTCTCGTTTTGTTGGCGCAATTGGGCCAAAATTTGATCCAGTTGGGTGACGGCCGCATCCAGGGTGCGGGCAAAGCGCTCTTCCTCCTGACGCAGCGTATGCAAGATTAACTCCCGGCGCTGATGTAGTTCAGGATAAATATCCCCCATGCTATCAATATAAGCCTGGGCCACCTCGGCCAGGAAAGGGTTGGCAAAGCCAATCTCCCGGCCAAAGCGAACTGCCCGGCGGATAATCATGCGCAGCACATAGCCGGCCCCGGTGGCACCCGGCCGCACGCCGTCCCCAATGAGAAAGGTGGCCGCCCGGCCGTGGTCGGCAATGACGCGGTAGCCCACATAGTTGGCCTGCCGCTCTTCGTGGCTGTGGCCCAGAAGCGCCTGCACCCGATCCATTGCCGGCCGAAAGAGGTCATTGTCATAGTTGGCCGGCGTTTGCTGAACCACGCTGGTGATGCGCTCCAGCCCCATGCCGGTATCCACGCCCGGTTTGGGCAGCGGCGTGCGCTTGCCGGCCGCATCCTGATCGAACTGCATAAAAACCAGGTTCCAGATTTCCAGCCAGCGGCCGCAGTCGTTGTCAAGCAGCACGCTGCAATCTTCCCGGCCGCAGGTGCACTGTTCCGGCCCCCAATCATAATGGATTTCGCTGGTGGGACCGCAGGGACCGACATCGCCCATCATCCAAAAGTTGGTTTTGTCGCCCATACGCAAGATGCGATCAGGATCCACCCCAATTTCGTCGCGCCAGATGGCTTCGGCTTCGTCGTCGCTGGTATGAACGGTGTAGTAGAGGCGCTCAGGATCAATCTGGCAGACTTTAGTCAGGAAATCATAGGCGTAACGAATGGCCCCGCTCTTAAAGTAGTCGCCAAAGGAGAAGTTGCCCAGCATCTCGAAGAAGGTATGGTGGCGTGGAGAAGGGCCGACGTTTTCCAGGTCGTTGTGTTTGCCCTGGACACGCATACATTTTTGGGAACTGGCGGCACGGGAATACGGCCGTTTCTCTTTCCCCAAAAACACATCCACAAACTGGTTCATGCCCGCATTGGTAAAAAGCAGAGTGGGATTGCCAAACTGAGGCAGCGGGGCACTGGCTACCGGCTCATGGCCCATCTCGGTAAAAAAGTCTAAAAAAGCCTGTCGGACTTCCTGGCTGGTTGTTGGTTTCATCTATACTCCATAATTGTTAATCAGTTCACCTACTGCTCACTCATAATCAATTCCCACTGCTCATTGTATACCAGTCATTGATTATTGGTTACCATTGCTGTCAATTTAAGACCTGACAGGTTTTCCGAATAGCTATTGTCAGTCGAGAGCGCTTACCCAAACCTGTCAGGTCTGTTTTATTGGTTACCTATTAGCGGTCCAACAAGGCCAGCATCAAATCCGGTCGGTCAGTAATCAGACCATCGACGCCGGTGGCCAGCAGGCGTTCCATAGCGGCCGTTTCGTTGATAGTCCAGACGTGGACTTCGATGTTGTGGCGCTGGGCATTGCGCACAAAGCGGGGCGTGATGACCTGTACTTCACCCAGGACGGGCAGCGTTGAGCGTTCCGGCACCTGGAAGGCGTGGGCATTGGCCGGGGCCTGATAGAGCCGGCCGAGGAAGAGGGTGTTGAGAATCCAGAACGGCCGTATTTCGGCCGCCACCATGGAGGTGGCAACTTCGGGACAGGCCGCCCGAAACTCCTCCATGACTACCTGGTGAAATGAGGCCAGCAGCACCTTTTCGGCCATGCCATGCTGCCGGATTAGCTGGCAGGTAGATACAACAATCGACGGCTCTTGCTGCTTAATTTCTACATTTAAGCGCATATCGGGAAAGGTAGTCAGAATCTCTTCAAAAGAGGGCACTAGAATTCCCTGCCCCCGATACGGATAAGTGGCACCGTCGTCGTCTGTCCAATAATAACCGGCGTCCAGTTGGCGCAGTTGGGCAAAGGTCATTTCCTTGATAGCCCCCGTGCCGTCTGTCGTACGGTCTACGGTATCATCGTGCATCAGGATCAGCACACCATCACTGGTAGCGTGGATGTCCATTTCCAGCACATCGACTCCCAGGGCCCTGGCCCCTTCCATCGCCAGCAGGGTATTGCTGGGGAACAGCCACTCCCCGCCCTGATGGGCAAGGACCGTTGGTTTGTTCAGCCCATCAAAATAGGGATGGGGCGGCACCGGCTCCACCCGCCAGGCCAAAATGAGGTAGATGAACAACAGCAGTCCGATTAACCCTAAAGCAATTTTCCCTTTCATCCTTGTTATCCTGTTTGACTCTTACTTCACAAATTCCACAATTAATTATTCCTCTGTGCCTGCTCCAACAGCTTTTGGCCCTGCTCCCGATTGACGTTGTAGACATGGGCGATCAGCCCCACCAGATGGGCCATAAAATCGTCGTGGCCGCCCCGGTTTTGGGCCTCGATGCCGGTGCGACGGGCGTTGTGCAAAATGGCCCGGATGCGCCGCCGCAGTTGGCGGGGTGTGCCCACCTGATCGTTGACCACAATACCGGTCACGATTTGGCGTGTCGATTGAGGATAGAGGCGCGTCTTTTCTTGATTGACCACAAAGCCCTCGTCGCCAATAATGCGTTGGGCCACATCCAGGATACGCAGCGCCTGCTCCCGGCTGGGGCCGGAAAAGGTGAGGTCGTCGGCGTAGCGCGTGTAGGTGAAGCCTTTGCTGCGGGCCAGGCCGTGCAGACGGGCGTCGAGGCGGCGGGCAATCAGGTTGGAGATAGCCGGGCTGGTGGGTGCGCCCTGAATGAGCGTGTTCATTCCCTGGCTAATATAGCAAGTTGCATCTTTTCCATCTATGGGTTTGTTTTCTAGACGCCGGTCATCGGCCGTGCATAACAAGGCCAGTGAACCGGCCACAGCCTTAGGATAGCCCAGTGAGGAAAAAAGTCCGCGGACACGGGCATACGTGATGGTGGGGAAAAACTCTTTGAGGTCAAGGTTAAGCACATACGGCTGGCCCACGTGGGGGGTGGCGTTGGTGACAATGGAACGGCCGTTGACAAACCCATGCGCCTGCGGATGGGTGGGCACGCGCTCCAGAATCCCGGCCAATATTTGACGCTGGATTGTTTTTAGCTGCGCTTTGGGGGCTAAGATGACCCGTTCTCCCCCGCTCCGTTTGGGAATGGTAAAGCGGAAATAATGCCAAACGGAATCTGATTTTGAACGGTAGATGTACCAATTAAGTCGCCCCGGGGAGATATTAAGCCAGCGGGCCAGGTCTGTATTATCAGTTAAGGGGGGTAGGCTGTGGCGGGCCAATTTAGCCTTGTCAAGTATTAACGGCCGTTTACCCTTCTTGCCTGCGAAGCGGGCAGCGTCTGACGGCTGCACCCACCGATCATGCCCACTGTCGGCCGGTATCCCTAATAGTTGTTTGATTAACTGCTTTAGCTGCGGCCACATAAGTTTTCCCTCGTTGCCGGCGGACGGCGGCTGAAAGATGGCGGCAAACTTTCCGTCCTTCAGCCGCCGCCGTTAATTAAAAAAGACAACCCGGTTACTATCAATCTTCATCTGGATAACCTCACAGCCGTGAAGGTTATCCAGATAGATGAATGGTAGACAATGCTCCACCACGACGTACCATCGCAGCATAGTGGCTAACCGGGTTGCCCCGTATAGAATTTACCTCCAGTTTGCTTAACTGGCAAATAGATATCAGGGTGCCATTATCGTTTTGGCTGCCTGCGCCTGGCTGTCGCTGGACAACGTTAATTCTACCGGCAGCGGTCATTAACGATACGTCAACGATCCACTGCTATGGTTACAGTTAGTAATCGGTAAACGGTTGTCCGTAAAGCGGTAAGAACAGTACCGATTACCGAACATCGATTACGGGTAACCGGTAACGGATCGCTCCCACTGGGAGAAGGTAGGTGTAAGATGTTAGCACCACAAGCCACGGACACGGCCCCCGATCAGACATTTGAAGTCCATATTGGTGGGGACGTGCATGGTCAGGTGGCCATTGGCAACCATATTTTGCAGATTGGCAACGTATCGGGTGGGCTGGTTTACGTGGCCCGGCCGGGCGAGCAGACCGCACCCCAGGCCCGACCCACGCCCGTTTTGCTGCGACCCCGCGCCATGCGTGGTTTGCTGGACCGGCAGGTGGAAAAGGAGCAGGTAGCCGCGGCCGTCACGGCCGTTTCCCCCGTCGAACTGGTCGGCCAACCGGGTATTGGCAAGTCAGCCCTGCTGCGCCATCTGGCTCACCGGCTGCCATTAGAATCCTTTGCCGACGGCCTGATACACCTGTCGGCGCAGGGACTCACCCGTGACGACCTGGCCCAAAATCTGTTCGACGCCTTTTACGAGTCTCCCCTTCCGCTGAAGCCCACCGAGACCGCGCTGCGCCACGCCCTGCAAAGCAAACGCGCCCTCATTATTCTGGACGATGTGGACCTACCTACCAATGACCTGGAGGCTCTGATGGACAGTGCGCCCGGCTGCGTTTTTCTATGGGCCGGCAGCGAACGGCGGCTGTGGCTGGATGGAGATTCACACCAGTTGGGCGGCCTGCCCCCGGCCGATGGGCTGACTCTGTTAGAGCAGGCGTTGAGCCGTCCCCTGGTAGAGTCTGAAAAGGATGGCGCTAAAGCTTTGTGTGCAGCTTTGCAAGGCCATCCCGGCCAAATTATCCAGGCCGCCGCCCTGCTGCGCGAGGAGCGGGCTACGCTGCCGGCATTGGCTGCCCGGCTGCGCGGTCAGGATGCCACGGCCGTTTTAACCATGTCACTCTACGATCCGCTGCCCAGAGAAGAAAAGCGGCTGCTGGCCGGGCTGGCCGCTCTCGGTGGCGGGCCGGTGCGCGACAAACACGCTGCCCGACTGGCCAATTTGTCACGACCGAACCTGGCCACAGCCATGTTGGAACAGCGTGGTCTCATTCAGAGAGAAGGGCGCACGATGCGGCTGGCCGCGGGCGTGGGACCGGCGCTGGCGCAGCAGGTGGAATTGACGCCGCTGCGTCTGCAAGCCATCACTTACTTTACCAATGTGCAGCAAACGGCCGTTACGCTGACCGAAACGGCCGTTTTGCAGCCACTCCTCAACTGGGCCATCGACAACGGCTACTGGTCCGAAGCGATTCGCCTGACCCGGCTGCTAGATGGCCTGCTGGCCGCCGGCAAACGGTGGGGAAGCTGGCAAACTGTTTTGCAGGCCGGCCGGCAGGCAGCGCAGGCCGGCGGTGATCTGGCTGCTGAAGCCTGGACGTGGCACCAATTGGGCACTCGCGCTCTTTGTCTGGGTGAGAAGAATACGGCTCGCCATGCTTTACTCAAGGCACTGCGCCTGCGCCAGTCGTTGGGGGATGGACCGGGAACGGCCGTTACCCGGCACAATCTCAGACTGCTGCTGGGACCGCCGTCAACCGGCAATCGTGGTGATAAAATCCTGTCCCAGCGTATCTGGTCAAACAGCGCCGCAAAACTTCTGCTGCTGGGCCTGGTGGCCGGCTTGCTGCTGATAGGAGTAGTTTGGTGGCACAATGGTTCGGATGCCGCAGCGCAGCCACCCAGCACCAAAACAGTCGTGGAATTAATTCTGCCGCTGCCCGCCGAAACCGGCAGTCCGACGGCCACGGCTGCTGCCACCGGCACAGCCACAGAAACGGCCGTAGCCACGCCAACAGCCATGGCCACGCCGACGCGGCAGCCGCCAGCGCCACTGGTACCTTGCCGCGTGCAGCCACCATCCAACTGGACCCAGTACCGGGTACAGCGTGGCGACACTCTGTTCAGCCTGGCCCGTCAAACGGGCACAACCGTGGCCACAATCAGCCAGGTTAACTGCCTGGTCACAGACAGTATCTATGCAGACACCAGCCTCTATTTACCGGCCCGGCCCACGGCAATTGCCACCATGACCATTACACTGACGGCAACGCCCACACCAACAGCGACATCCACCGCTACGGCAACCAGGACACCAACACCAACGCCCACACCAACAGTGACATCTACTGCTACGGCAACCAGGACACCAACGCCAACAGCGACACCTGTTTCGTGCGAGCTTTTGGCAATTGAAGATTTAACGATAACGGAATATGGATCAACTGCTTATCTGATAAGCTGGGCGCTGTCTGGGGGTTGCTATCCCTATATGGGCCTATTAAGTGCCCAATCTGATCGAGACGGTATACCTTACGCCGTTTACCCGGTACGGGGTCAATCCGGCAACCAGTTGGATGAACCACCGCAGCCCTGCGAATCGGCACAGCAACAGATTACCTATACCTTGATCATGTACGACGGCAGCGGACAGTATGTAACAGGCAGCCAGAGGATAACAATTGATAGCAATTGTAGAACGCACCAGACAACAGGAGAGTAGTTATGTCTACCCAAACCGGCTCACAACAATTTACTGTCAGCATTGGCGGCAGCAACACGGGGATGGTGGCGACCGGCAACAACATTGAGCAGGAAAATAGAAGCCCGACCGAAACGGCCGAGGCTCTCTTCATCCACCTGCCCGCCGACCAACGGACCCAGCTTCAGCAGCTTCGGCAGCAAATCATGCACAGCTTTGACGAAAGCGAACTGCGCACACTTGGCTTTGACCTGGGTATCCGGTACGATGATCTAGAGGGCGACATCCGCCAGGACAAAGTGCGGGAACTTTTACTGTATTGCCTGCGTCACGGCCGGCTGGACGAATTGGTAACTGCTTTGGTCGCCGCCCGCCCGCACCTCGACTGGACGTAAGTGAAGCGTGATACACGAGGCCACACGGGTCGCGTATCACGCTTCACCCCCGACAGATTAGTTGCAGAGATCGCTGGTTGTTGTTGTGTTATGGAACCAGTTATAGGCAAAGAAAGGATTGGTGTGGCCGGTCTGGGTGCGAATAGCAATGCGACTTGAACCATGCAGGTTACTGGGCACAGTAAAGGTATGGCGGGCGGTGTCTCCTGCACCGGACTCAATTGTACCTACTTGCGTACCGCCAATACCCTGCGAGAACATTGGTCCCATCGTTACCCGGAAGGTCTGATTGGCCGGGAAGTTGCGCGTCTGGATAGTTATATCTCCATCTCGCGTGACGGTACAGACGCGGAAAGTGGGCGTACCCGTATATCCTGTAACCGTCCCGCCACCGGTGCCTGTACCCTCTCCACTGCCCGGTGAGGATGGTGCATCGGCATTGTCGAACCAGTTGTAGGCAAAGTAGGGATTATGGGCATGGCCGGTCTGGGCACGGATCGAAACGCGCTGCTGCCCGCGCAAGGATTCGGGGATGGTGAAGGTTTGGGTGAGCTGGCCGCCGGCACCAGATTCAATCGTGCCTACAACCTGACCACTTATTCCCAGCGTGCCCATCAGGCCCATTCTTACTGTAAAAGTCTGGTTGGGCGGGAAATTGTGGGTCACAATCGTTACACTTTGACCTTTTTCTACCGATTGGATGCGAAATGTAGGTGTACCCACATGTGGCGGCCCCGGATCGGGGGCAGAAGGTGCCGCGCTGTTATTGAACCAATTGTAACTAAAATACCCTTGAGGGCTTTCCAGGCGAAGGGCTATGCGGTGCCGGCCCTGCAATTGCGCCGGAATGTCGTAGGTGGCCGTAAAGGAACCACCGGCTCCCGACTGTGTCGTGCCCACCACAATACCGCCCACAGCCAGCGTGCCCATTTCTCCCATACGCACCGTAAAGGTTTGGTTGGCCGGGAAGTTGTGGGTGCGGATGGTAACAGTGTCATCGGTAACGACGCCGGTGACAGAAATGGTGGGAATGACTGCGGTGCTAGAGGTGATGACGTTGGATCCTAACAAAAACAAAACGCCGAGCAGGGGCAGGGTCCATTTGAACCGCAGCCGTCGAGCCTCTGTCATTGCCAGTTTTTTCCAGGGATAAAGAAACGTGTGGATGGCTGATGCAACTTGACTGAACATGTGATCCTCCTTAATCTAATGTGCAGGAGACTCTATTAGGGATAGCACGTTATCCCGTTCGAGGAGCGTGTGTGGAAAGCGGAAAAATAAAGAAGCAAACGGCCGTTCTCACACCACTCTTTCCTGCCGCTACTGTAACAAGGATCATTATACAAAAAAAGCCCACCCCATTTCTATAGAACGGGTGTTCATTGCTTAACGCAAAAAAGCCACCGTAAGATAAATCAAACTAAAGGTGACGCAGTAAATAGCAAAACTGTACAGACTGCGCCGTTTGAGCCATTCCAGCAAAAAGTGGATACAGGCAATGCCCACCAACCCCGACACCACAAAGACCACAATCAGGGGCATCAGATCGACCGCAGCCATGTCAAGTTGGGACAGTTCCCGAATCTCAAAAAGGCCGGCCCCGGCCACAATGGGCACACTGAGTAAAAAGCTGTAGCGGGCGGCCGTATGCCGGTCCAGGCCGCGCAGCAGTCCGCCCACAATGGTGCTGCCACTGCGAGAGACACCGGGGAAGAGGGCCAGCGTCTGAAACAGGCCAATGATAATGGCGTCGGTCCAATTCATTTCGGTCAGGGTTTTATCGCCGGCCAACAATTTTTCTCCCGTGACCAGCAGGGCGGCCGTTCCCAACAAAAAGAAAGCAGCATATAGCGGCTCTGCAAAAACAGCGTCAAAATAATCTTTCAATGTGAATCCCACAACCGCTGCCGGAATGGTTCCCACAGCAATAAACCAGCCCAGCCGGGCATCGCTTGTACCCATGGGCCGGCGCCGGCGCAGCCCCTCTATGACGGCCACGGCAATCTGCCACAAATCTTGACGAAAATAGACAATCACGGCCAGGATGGTGGCAATGTGAGAAACTGCAATTAAGGTCAGGTCGGGTGTGGCCAGGTTAAATAAATCGGGAATTAATAGCAAATGGCCAGAGCTGGACACAGGCACAAATTCAGTAACCCCCTGAATAATACCCAGGAGAATCGCTTCCCATAAAGTCATGTTTTATCCTTTCAAGTTTTAGTCTCTTGGTCAATAACAGGGGGAATATTAAATGAGTTTGGCAGAAATGCAACTGCCCGGCTGGCGTCAGCCATATAACTAACACGCTTGGGAAAAACTGGTTTTGTAGCAAGATCAATAGATTTTTATCCGTACCATTCAGAAAAAGCCCCGGTTATTGGCTTGGAAACCACCCAAACATGACCTATTACCTATGCCATTTACCAACAGTTAACCCTTATTTCATACAAAATGTAACAGTTTAGAAGCATAATGAAACGTAAAGGGTAATGGCTAAACAAATCTCCCATTGATACTTCGGTCATGGAAGGTTAACCTGCAGCCACGCTGGACACTCTCTTGTAAGTAAATCGAACACTGCTGTTCAATGCCCAAATAAGAAGGTGCGGCTGCATTTTTGCATAAAAACCTGGTGCCCTTAAACATCATTGTTATTACCATTGGAGCAAACAAATTATGTTTCATCAATACAAACAAAACCGACGCTTGATTATACCTGTCCTAATTTTCATTTCACTGGCTGCATTTTTCTCTGGCTTTCATGCCTTTATTAGCCAGCAGACAGCATTTGCCAGCGATCCGCCGCTCAAAGTAGAAATTCAGGCTGCCCACAATCTGGTCGTAGACTCCAACGTCAGCAGCCCCTCTACTTATGCCCCACGCGTAGCCACGGTTGCCGGTCGCTTTTGTAACACCACCGCTAACCCCATGACCAACGTTTATGGCCATATTGGCAATCATGCCGCGCAAACACCAGGGGAGTATCCGGCCACAATGGATTGGGTGATTGATCCGGGACGTGGGTATTCCTTTACCCATGTTGGCGGAGCCATTGGTACGGCCGATGCCACCCGTTACGTTGGCGACCTGGCCCCGGGCGAATGTAAAGTCCAATATTGGTCCTTCACCTACCCGGCCTGTGCCCATGATGGCAGTGGCAACCCGGTAGAACCCCCCTGTACGACCACCCCCACCTGGGGATCCTCCATCAAGCCGGATGATGATCTCTCCATGCGTTTTGACATCTGGGCCACGGCCGACGGCACAGGCGGCCCATTCACCGGCAATGCCGGTTGGACCATGACCACCCGCAACGAAATTTCGGCCATGGCCAACAAAATTCAGCCTAATCCCGACGGTCACTGGTTCAATACCGACACCAGCGTGGTGACCCCCGGCTCGGTCATTACGACCAACGGCGTTCTCTACAGCCTGGGCAACGTCCGCTTTGGTTTTGACAATGACGGTGACTTTGTGCCCGACTACAACGCCTGGCTGCAGCCCTTTGGCGATCCCAGCTATGATCCCTCCTGCTTCCGCCTGATTCGCTCCACCACCGTTCTGACCGTTTCCCGCAGCGCGGGCAACTCTGACCTGATTATCCACACCGATGACCACAATATACATCCTACTTACGGCGGTCCGCTCTATTTTACCAATCTACCGCCCGACAATAACGGCGTGCGCGGTGAAGTGCGTTATACCTTCCTGGCCTTGAGCGGCCCCTGCTCGCTGCCTATTTCTCCTTACCAGGAAGTGGCCTCCGGCTTCGACAATGAAAAATTTAACGGCGACTTTGGTACCGGTATACCTACCATCCAAAGTAGTGAGCCGGAAGTCACGATTAGTAAGTCCGGACCGGACAGCGTGGCCGAAAATGTCATCTTTACCTACAACATCCCCTTTGCCAATCTCAGCAGTGATACTTCGGCCGGTTTGACGCTCAACAGCAGCGGTATCAATATGCCCCTGTCGGTCCGTGATGTGGTGCCGGAAGGATTGGAATATATCGGTGGTACGGCCGAAACAAACAATATCGACCCCACCGGTTGTACCGAAAACTGCTTCACCATGCGCTACTCTGTTGATGGGGGAGAAAGCTGGGGCACCGACGATCCGGGAACCCTGGTGAGTACCGCTGAAAATCCGGTGATTATCGAATGGTGGCTCAATGATCCTTTACCGGCCAACGGCAGCGGGGCGGTCACGTTCCAGGCGCGTATCCCTACCGGGTACAGCGGCAGCCCCTTTATTACCAACGAAGCCTGCACCAACTTCGGCGGCGGCACTGACTTTGCCTGTGACACCGACGTAACCATGGTCACAGGTGACAACAGCATCGGCGACTTTGTGTGGCGTGATTTGAACGCCGACGGCCTGCAAGATGGCGGGGCTGAAACCGGCATCGCCGGCATTACCGCCTGGCTGTACTGGGATAAAAATGGTGATGGTGTATTAGATGATGGGGATTTGCTGATTGCCACCACAACGACAGATATAAATGGCGGTTACCTGTTCCCTGACCTGCCGGCCGGCGATTACCTGGTTATGGTAGACAGCGACGATCCTGATTTACCCGCAGGCTACGCTAACACCACCCCGGCCGTACACGCCGTCACCGGCTTGAGCGGCGGGACAGCCTATGGCCTGGCCGACTTTGGCTTTGGCCCGGTGCTGAGCCTGATCAAGCGAGTGGTTGAAGATCCCGGTCCGCCGGCTTATGAAGGCCACCCGATCACTTATGAAATTGAGTTGACCAATAATTTACCCGCAGGCCCCAGTGATGAAAACGGTCGTTGTGTTTACACATCCTGGGCCACCACTGGCGCAACCAGTGGCCATGCCAACTGGAACTTTACCAATGCCGCCAACGCCTGGGATAGTCCTGATGGACCAAACAGTACTACAGCTTTGGCTGGTTGGAGCGGTGGTAATCGACGCTGGTTGCATGGCACGTATAGTTTAACCAACCAGGGCGGTGTTGTAACTAAAGTGGAAGGTCTTTTCCAAATACATCTGGTAGGTGGCCCGCTTAACCCTGATGAATATGTTCTGCTGATGGCTACCACAGAAACAGGTCTTGCCAATAACACAGGTCCAACAATAGCCGCTGCTATCGCCAATTCAGGCAACCTGTTTTGGTCAGAGCTTTTAGGATATACCAGCAGCGCGTTATTGACCTGGGAGATAGATGAAGCCACGATACGAGATTGGGCTGTTTTAACCAATCCTGATCTGAAACTGGCATTACGAATTGACAAGGTCGCTGGTGCAGCAAGCAATACAACAATTCATGTGGATGCTATCGGTTACCGCATAACGACCAATCAAATTTGTGGTGGCACAGCCAGCACTATTGATCCCTTACCCCTAGTAGACACTTTCGAGGCTGATAAGCTGGAATTTGTCTCTGCTTCTGTAATGCCCAACAGCGTTACTACCGCTGGCAATATCGGCACAATTAGCTGGGCCAACGTTGGTCCGCTGCACGCCGGCCAGACGAAAACGATTGAAGTCACGTTCCTGGCTTTGGAACCGTTTAATAATGAAGCTACAACCATAACCAATACTGCTGCTGTTACCGGCGCCACCTTTAGCAACGGCCGTCCTGTCAACGATGCCTGGGATGATGAAACCATCGGGCTGGAACCTACCGCTTCCATCAGCGGCGTGGTCTGGAATGACAATGGCGGGCCAAGCGGCAGCGGTACAGGCAGCGACGGTATACAGAATGGTGACGAAGAAGGCATTGCCGGCGTCACTGTGTACATCTGCACCAGTTCGCCCTGTGGCAGCGGCAATGCCATAGCGACCACCGTCACCGACGTCAATGGCAACTACACCTTTGCCGGTTTGCTGGATGGGAATTATTATACGGCCGTTGACACCAGCACCCTCCCGCCCGGCAATGCTCAGACCGGCGACCCGGATGTGCCCGGCGCTAATTGCGGTGCTTCTTGTGATAATCAAACGACCAATCCTGTTCCCGTTATCGACGCAAACGACGTAACCAACATAGATTACGGTTATACCGTTCCCAACACCATCTATGGTAGTGTCTGGCATGACCACAACGGCGATGGGGACCTGGTTGACGCCACCGGTATTGCTGGTGTGACAGTCAGACTGTTTGACAATGGTGCTGAAATTGGCACGACAACGACAGATGTAAACGGCCGCTATGTTTTCACCGGTATGCTCGACGGTAACTATCGTGTCCTTGTTGAGTCCGCCACATTGCCTGATGCTGTTGAAGCTGATGTCAACTGGCAACAAACCTACGACCCCGATGCCACCCTGGATGATCAACACACCATTCCCGTCTTCGTTGAAGGCGGTAATATCTACGGCAGCTACGACTTCGCCTATTACCAAGGCGGCGACTACAACATCTCCGGCACCGTCTACGCCGACTGGAACAGCAATAATTTACTGGACGGCGAACCCGGCTTTGCCGCTGTTACCGTCACCCTCTACGATCAGAATGGCAACGTGGTCGCCGTCACCACCACCGATGCCAACGGCAGCTATACTTTCAACGATCTGCCGCCCGGCACGTTCACAGTTGTCGTCAATGAAAACAACCTGCCGGCCCAATACAGCCAGAGCGAAGAGCCGGAAAACCCCGGCCTGCCCTGTACCGCCTGTACCGGCCAGGGCACAGTCACCATTGGCAGCGCCAGCGTGTCCGATTTCAACTTTGGTTATGAGCCGGCCGGCTACGCCACCATCGGCGATTTTGTCTGGCATGACCTGAATGGCGACGGCTATCAGAATGCAGGTGAACCGGGCCTGGCCAATATCACCGTCAACCTATACGTCGATTACGGCAATGGTTACCAGTTGGTGGACAGTACGGAAACGAACGGCAGCGGCTTCTACAGCTTCACCAATCTGCCCCCCGGTGATTATCGCGCCGTGGTAGATACGGCCGATCCCAACCTTCCCCTCGACGCCCATGGCAGCAGTTTTGTGCCCACCACACCGACCTTCTTCGACGTAAGCCTGGCTTCGGGCCAGACCTACCTGGATGCCGACTTCGGCTTTGCCCCCGGCGGCGTCATCGGCAACACCCTCTACTGGGACGCCAACGGCAACGCCGACCAGGATGCCGCGGAATTGGGTATCCCCAGCGTGACCGTCGCCCTATGGGTTTGGGATGTTGATGCTGGCAATTGGGTCTTCTATGCTGATACCGTCACCGATGCGGGTGGTGAATACCTGTTCACCGGCTTGCCGCGTGGTGATTACCAGGTCCGTGTAGATACAAGTAGTGGGCCAATTAACGGCCGTACCCTCACCGGCGACCCTGATACAAACGGCATCCCCTGTGACCTCGATCCCGGCGCACCCTGGACTGCCTATTGTGATAGTCAACATGCAGTAGAAATCCGTCCCGGCCAGACCTACCTGGGGGCCAACTTTGGCTACCAGCCTATCGGCGTCATCGGCGACTATATCTGGCTCGACAGTAATGGGGATGGTGTGCAAGACCCCGGTGAAGGGCCTATTGCTTACATAAACGTCTGGTTGTGTACTACTCTTTCACCATGTGATGCCGGTACAGCTATTCTTACCACAACCACTGATACGGATGGGTATTATAGTTTTAGTAATATCGGCAATGGAATCTGGTATGTCGCTGTAGATGAGTCTACCTTAGCTGCCGGCTTGTCTGCCACGTATGATCTGGATAGTGGTACAACCAACCCCGACGGGATAACGGCCGTGGACTTAGTCAATGCCGGTGACAGTAATATTGAGGCTGACTTTGGTTACCGGTATGTTGGTGACTACTCCGTCAGCGGGTATATCTTTGATCATCCTGTCGATGCTCAAGGTGATCCGGTAGTCAGGCCTGAGGGGCCACGCGTCCAAACTGGTGACTTAACGTATACTGATGTTACGGTTTACCTGTGGCGGCAGAATGATAGCGGTGGCTATACCCTTATTGCTGAAACAGTAACAGGCAGCAATGGTTATTATGCGTTCGGCGAGTTGCCCCCTGGTGATTATGCTGTATCTGTTAATGTCAATGACCCGGCCTTAGAGGGGAATAGCCATGCGACCCATGTAGGAGTATATGGTATCGATGCTGAGAATGATGGCATGGTTTTTGAGCATGTGGAAATTGAAAATACTGATATTCAGCATATTGACTTTGGTTTTGCGGGAGATGGTAACCCAACGGCCGTTACCCTCTCCACCCTTATGGCCTATACACCAACCGGTGGCTACAGTTTGCTGCTGGTTATGCTGCTCATCATGATGGTGACCGGCGGCCTGCTGGCAGCACGGATACGGCGGAGCCAGGCGTAAAAAGAAAACGGGTCAGGCTCCACAGGGCCTGACCCGCACCAATCTCTCCGACCAACTCGTTGGTCCGACCAGCACGCTGGTCCGAGCCGCGACTTGGTTTTAACCCAATTCGCTGGTCATGATGAACAAGGGTTTCATGTCAAAACTTTTGAAGAAGGGGCGCAGCCGCTCCGTGTTGTAATGTTCGGATACCTTGACCTTCTTTTTGGAACTGGTGACAATTTCGACGGGGACGTTATCGTAACGGCCGTTTTTCAAGACCACCATGCGCCCGTGAATCCCTTTCAAGATCAGGTCCAGGGCCAGGTTGCCGTAAGCCATGGGCACAATCGAATCAATGGCGTCCGGATCACCACCGCGCACCAGGTAACCCAGCCGCTGGTTGATCACATTTACCGGTTTGCCATTGTTGAATTGGGGTGACAACTCCTTCAACTTAGCCGAAACCATATCGCCAATCCCCCCCAGTTTCGCGTGGCCATACGCATCACGGGTCATGTCGGCAAACACCATCTCACCCCCTTTGAACATCGCCCCTTCAGAAACCAGGACAATGGAATATTTACTGGGATTGAGATTACGGTCATAAGAGAGCAGCTCGGCCAGATGTTCAATTTCAAATTGATGTTCGGGAATCACGCAGCGGTTGGCCGCGCCGGCCATCGTAGGCAGCATGGCCGTGAAACCGGCATAGCGGCCGAACACTTCCAATACCAAAAAGCGCTCGTGCGAGCCGGCCGACGTGCGTAAATTGTTGGTCATCATAATGGTGCGTGTGACGCAGGTGCTAAAGCCGATGCAATAATCGGTGCCGGGCACATCATTGTCCATTGTTTTAGGGATGCCGACTACCTTCACCCCTTCTGTGTAAAGACGCACAGCATAGCTCAAGGTGTCATCGCCGCCAATGGGGACCAGGTAATCTACGCCTAAAAAGTCCAGATTTTTTAGAACTTCGGCCGTCAGATCATTGAACTCTTCTGTATAAGTATCTTGCAAGTGGGGCGGAATGTTAGACAGGGGCACATGGCTGGGACGAGTGCGGGAGGAATGTAAAAAGGTGCCGCCGGTGCGGCCGGCTTTGTTGACCACCTCTTCGGTCAAAATCTGGTAACAATTACTGTTATCAGCCTTATCATCGCGCACTAGCTCCATAATACCCGCCCAGCCCCGGCGTAAACCGATGACCTGGTACTCTTCACGCAGGGCACGAATAGTCACCGCCCGAATAGCCGGGTTGAGGCCGGGCACATCGCCACCGCCGGTCAAAATTGCAATCACGCCTTTCTTTTTCTTTATGTGGGCCATTTTTCTCCATCCTACTTTGTTTCAAATTTAACAATTGATAAAGTGGGCTGTACCATCAATGCGGGCTGCGTAGCTTATTCAGTGTGTGGGATGGGCTACTATGTATAAAAGTACCGTGATTACGAACAAATGGCAAACAATAGTGCGTAGTACCTAGTGGGTAACCGGAGGGTACTACGCACTATGCACTACGCACTATTAACAAACGTGGCGAATTCCCAAAGCAGCTATCGTTAACGCAGCGATTGGGTCAGGCGCAGTAGTTCAGCCTGGCTATGGCTGCGGCTGGCCAGCAAGTAGATATTGCCGTCCTGCTGCCAGACCAGGCTTTGCTCCTGTCCGTCCAGACTGCTTAGGGCCAGGCCGCTGCTGCCGTTAATGGTCACTTCATTGAAGGTGGCCATCTCCTGGGGTACGGGCAAGACCAGGGTGCTGGTCCAGTCAATGTCGCTGGCCAGCCGGGTGGCTTCGGCGGGCGACATGCCCACCACCTGGAGCATGGCTTCACCCAATACCTGGGGTTGTAACCCGGCCGGATAAATTACCTGTGGGCTGGGCATTTGGGCCAGATACACGCCTTCTGACCAAAATTGGTTAGCGCCGGCAAAGATAGTTACATCTATCACCTGACCGTCCAGGTTGTCGGGCAGCAGGGCGGGATCAACACCGGCCGCTTCCAGAATGGCACGACTGCCGGCCAGGTCTATCTGAATCTCCATCTGCGCCTCCATACTCAGGTGAACGTCTTGGGGCTGTCCCAGGCTGCTAATGGTTTGAACATCCCGACCTAACACCATAGCTGCTTCTTGAATAGACTCAACCGGTGTGGGGGGAGCGGTCTCCTGGAGAAAGGTGATTTCACCGGGTACAATGCCTTGTCCGGCAAGCTGCTCCAGCAGGGCCATTTGCTGCGGCGAAACGGAAACAGCCGCAAATTTTTGCACGCGGAACAGGCTGAGAAAATCACTGGCGGCAGCCCGTACCGAGGGGAAGGACAAGGCTATGGCAAACATAAAAATGAGGGTGGCAACGGCCGTTGCCCATCGTCGATTGTTCATGGCTAATAAGCTCCTTAGCGCCGCGCCTATTGTTGCTGGGCTGTCCGGCATAGATGAATGGGGGGATTCTTGAATTGCGGCTTTAACGTGGGCCAACGCCTGGGGAGCAGCCTGGGGAGCATCGGCATGGCCCGGTTGCAGCAGTGATAACTTTTCTAGCGTAAAGGTCAGATCATCCGGGACCTCATCGCCACAACTATAATGCTTGGGATTGTTCATTTTTTACTCCTCTTCATTAGGACAATTGGGCCTCGTAAGCCAGGCGAAAGGCTTGCGCAGCGCGGGCCAATAATGTGCCCACAGAATTGGGCGAAATATCACAGGCTGCGGCACATTCGGCATAAGTGAAGTCCATTTGACGCATGAGCAGCAGTTGTACCTGGCGTTCTGGTAATTGGGCCAGGGCGGCGCGCACGGCCGTTTCTCGTTCGCGCCGTTCTACTTCCTGTTCGGCTGCCGGGCTGCCGGCCGGGTCAGGCACCAGAACCGTATTGCGCTGCCAGCGCCGCTGCCGGCTGCGGATCTCGTTGTAGCCCATGTTGGTAGCCACCCGGTAGAGCCAGGCCCCAATATTGTGTTCTCGCTTTCGACCAAATAGTTTTTTACGGAAAGCATGATTATACAGCTTAAGGAAAACTTCCTGGGTCATATCTTCGGCTTCGCCCCGATTGCCCAACAGCCGAAACAACAGCCCATATACACGGTCATAATGGCGATGGAACAGGGTATCAAATGATGCCTGGTCCCCTGTACGAATTTGTTCGAGCAATACGTTGTCAGACAGTGCTGTCATGTTTGGTTTATCCTGTCGCTTTTCGTGCGTCTCTTCACCCATCAAAACACCACCCGTTGCTTGTTTGTGACAATTCGTGTCCGGTAATCGGTAATCCGTTATCCGTAATCGGTAATCCGTTATCGGTTCACGGGTCACCGTTCACCGGTTACCGTTCACCGTTCATCGTACGCGAAGCGGTCGCGCAGCGACATTACCGTCTTCCGGGCAAACACCAGATCATAATTGACCTGCCAGGGCTGAATGTCCACCTCTTCCAGGCCCAACGATTCCAGCAAGAGGCGGAACTGGTCGGCACTGCGGTAACGGCCGATAAATGTTTTGGCTTCCCAGCCACAGCGGCGCGTTACCAGCAGCAGCCCGCCTGGACGCAGTACGCGCACCATCTGACGCAGGGCGGCAGCGTCATCGGGGAAAAATTCGAGGGATTCCAGGCAGGTGACGGCATCGAAGGTAGCGGAAGCAAAGGGGAGAGGAACGGCCGTTTGCTGCACCAACCCTACCCGCCATTCGTAGGCAGCCAGTTTTTGCTGGGCCAGCCGCAGCATGTTGGCGGCCGGATCGAGGGCG
>JAWOIM010000622.1:0-3786 GCA_046484685.1 Chloroflexota bacterium
TAAGCACGGCGCTTTTGATTACCTCAACAAGCCCTGCGAGATCGATCTTTTGGCCGCAAAAATCAATGATGCCTATAATGCAGCCAAAAAAGGCGTCAAGGAGGAGAAGAAGGCCAAAGACATTATGATACCTTTGGAGCAGTACACCACCGTCGATGAGGATGACACGGTCAAGGAAGGCATTGAAGCGCTAAGGAAATCCTACGAGAGTTTCCTGTCCACGGGCAGGATCATGGAAACAGGGCACCGCTCAATCCTGGTCTTTGACCGAAAAGGCGCGATTTCCGGAATCCTGAGCATCATGGACCTGATCGTCGCGATCCGTCCGGCATACCTTTCCGCCCCCAAACCTTCCATGGCAGACGCCCTCCAGTACTCGCCCATGTTCTGGTCCGGACTTTTCACCATCCAGACAAAGGCCCTGGTAAAGAAAAAAGTGAAAGACATCATGTCTGAGCCGCCAATGACCGTTGACGAGGATGCCAATCTCATGGAAGTGGCGGACATGCTTTACACCCGCAACGCAAGGAGGCTGGGGGTGACCAGCATCAAATCCAGAATGAGCAGATTAGGCGCAGGGGTTTGGGCCAGGGCGAGCAGGGCTTCCTGGCCGGTCGCGGCCGTTTCTATTTCGTACCCCGCTTGTTTGAGAATGGCAGAAACGGCCGTGGTGATACTCGGCTCGTCGTCAACAATGAGAATGCATTTCCTACTCATATTGTTGTCACAACTGGCTACGCTTCACCCGCTTGTTGTAATACAGTATCAATAACTGGCTGGCTAATACTAAATCCTCTGGAATTCTTCTTGTAATTCTGTAGCTGTGTAATCAATATAAGCAATATTGCGTTTGCGTAGAAGCGCGAGGAAATCAACGCGGGTAATACCTAACAGTTTAGCGGCCTTACCAGAGGAGACGTGCCCTTCCGTGAATAGAGACAAGACCAACCATTCATTGATATGCCGCTGGATATGGGCTTGATCAAATCCAAATTCGAGAAGATTGTGGTCAACTGTAACTTCGAAAGTAGCTTTTTGCATACTCTGCTCCTCATTACGAAATAGTGACAATGTAATCGTACAGTAGGTAATAGGTTCTGTCTACTATTTCGTAGTGAGCAAAAAAGAAACTTCAACGCCGCTCTCATACCCTTCCGGCGGACTTTTGATTTCCAGACGGGATTGGTGCAGCCGTAAAATTTCGGCGCTGATGGCCAGACCCAGGCCGCTGCCCGGTTCATCCGGACGGGAGCGGTAGAGCCGCTCGCTGACGTGGGGCAGATGGGCCGGGGGGATGCCGGGGCCGCTGTCGCGAATGGTGCAGCGCACGCCTTCCCCTTCAGGTATCAACATGACCTGCACAGTGTCCCCGGCACGGCCGTACTTTACGCTGTTGACCAACACATTCAACATCGCCTGCGTCAGTTTATCCCCGTCGCCATGGACCAGGGGCAAGGGGGGCGTGGCCTCCAGCGAGATGGCGATTCCTTTGGCTTCGGCCGTCAGGATAATGTCGGCCACGGCCGCTTCAGCAACCAGGAACAGGTCCAACGGCCGTTTTTCTACCTCCTCGCTCATTTCCAGCCGGCCCAGTTGCAGCATGTCGTGGACCAGCCGGGCCAGCCGCTTCATCTCCTGCTGGGCGATGGCCAGGGAGCTTTGGCGCGTGGCCGGGTCTGTTGCCGGCTGGTTGACGATGTCGAGATGGGCTAAAACGGCCGTTAACGGCGTCCGCAGCTCGTGGGAAAGGGTGCCCAAGAACCGTTGTGACGCTTTTTGCATCTGGTACTGCTGGCTCAAATCGCGCAGAAAGAGGAGGGTCATCTGGGGCAGCGGGCACAGCCACCAGCTTAGATATTGGTCTGGAGACAAGGTTAGCAGCCGATGGCGGGGGTGGCTCGCAAATTTTGGCGAAACGGCCGTTGCCGCTACCAGTGCCAGGTCTTGCATCAGATCTTCATGCCAGCCTGTCCCTTCGGGGTTGGTTAAATTAGGCAGCAGACGCTGGGCGTATTGGTTAGCGTAGAGTATTTCTGTCTGCTTGTCCAGCAGTAAGAGACCTAGCGGCGCAGAGTCAAATAGGTCGGCCAACCGCTGTGGGTCTGTGCCTACCGGTGGCAGCAGCATCTGGCGCAACCGGTAGCGGTCTAATAAAACGGCCGCTGCGCCCACGCCCATTAAAACCAGCAAGAGTACAAAAATTGCGCTTTGCAGGGAGAAGGCAGCCATACTGTTTTCAGCCGCTTTGATTCAGTTGCGCTTCGATACAGTCGAGGTGAGGGATGGTAGCACGCCGGCCAAGATCAATAAGTTCTTGCCGTTTGCTGAAACGCGTATACGTCGCCCCGGAGAGTTCAGGGGAGATGAGGCAGTCAACGTTTTTTAAGCCGTTGCCCGATTTACGAACCATGATTTCTACGGCCGTTAAGCCCCGGCCTAAAGGACCCAGATGTAACGGCCGTTTATAAGCCGAGCGGAATACATCTACCCCAATGACAAAATCGGCACCCTTTTGGTACAACACATCGCCCGGCACATTGGCTGAGACAGCGCCATCACACAAAATGTGCTCCTCATAGTATACGGGCGTCACCAGTCCGGGTACGCTGCAACTGGCTCGAATGGCTGGGGCCAGCGGACCCCTATCGAAGAAGACTGTTTCGCCGGTTAATAGATCGGTAGCGATGCTGATTAGGGGAATGGCCAGGTCTTCAAAGTGGAGCGAGCCTAATTGAGAATCAAGCCACTTTTCTAGGGGCGCAAATGAGACGAACCCATCTCGCGACAGCGTAGGGCGAGCCAAGCGCCACCAATTGACATTGACAGCAATCTCTTCCACCATATTGAGCGGCATACCGGCACAATAAAAAGCGCCAATCACCGATCCCACACTGGTCCCCGAGACCATATCAATGGGAATGTTGGCCTCTTCTAAAACCTGTAACACCCCGATATGGGCAAAGCCGCGGACGGCTCCTCCACCCAAGGCCAGGCCAATTTTAGGGCGAGTCTCTCTACTGTTCATATCCGTAATCCGTTATCGGTAATCGGATAACCGCTCACCGTTCACCAACCTCGGGCCTACGGCCATTTCGTATCAATCTCTTTGGCACAATTGACCAGCTCCACGGCCGCTTTAGGCGCTTTTAAGATTTTGGTCATCGGCCCATCCAGTTTGAGATGCCGTCCCATAATACCGCGAATGGGATCAAGTTGGCCGGTAATGACGCGCTGCCAGGTGGTAATAGGCGCACTCAGCTTAAACTCGGAATCAACAGATGTATCAGAAGCATAGGCGTCGCGACAGGCTCCATGCCATAAATCCATATAGAGGTAAGCGGTATTATCCAGGCCGGTAATGACAAAACAGAGGTCTCCTTCCCATTTGGCCGCGGCCTCCTGGTAAGCTTCGCTTGCATTTAGCTTATCACTTAAAATTTTAATCCATTCGTCACTGGGAAAGGGAGTCGCCATCTTTATTATCTCCTGATGTAAGTTGTGAAAAACAAGTGTGCCAATTCAGGACGCTATTATAACCCGCGTTGCCTATGCTGGCTATGACTGTTTGCTCCTATGTAAATAGCCACGAATTACACAAATTTCACGAATTCGTGTTCATTCGTGAAATTCGTGGCGTTATTTTTGTTCATTGGTTGGTGCGCCGCGGCGCGTGTTGTCTCCTCGTATAAAGTAACCCAGGTTGTTAGGTTGCACGAAGGGAGGTTTTCAGGTGACGGCATGGGCGCGGGCCTGTTTTCGGTGAAGGGGAAGAGGGCAACAGAGAGG
>JAWOIM010000675.1:0-11761 GCA_046484685.1 Chloroflexota bacterium
TGGTCGGGATTGTGCCATATCTGCGACTCATCGGGAACGGCCGTGCTGTCGGGAGCTACCGAATAGGCAATCAGAGCTACCGTATCAGGCCGGGCTTGCAAATAAGCCAATACCTCCTGCGGCGTATTTAAGCCGCCGGCATAAACAGGCTCGGCCATAATATCGGCCACCAGGGGGGGCAACACCCGAATTTGGGGCCAGTTCCAGGCCGCCAGGATAATTACAAGCAAGACGGTTATGGCCGACAACCAGCCGCAACCAATAAGCAAACGTTTCCACCACGGTTTTTGTTTCATTCTTCTACCTCCTCGACCGCAACGCTTTGATTGTCGGTTATATCTATGGCTGCGGCCATAATGACCAACAGGGGTATTGTCGCTTTGGGAGAAACGGCGTAAACACCCCGACGAGGCTGGATGATGATGCCCGCATCCAGGAGGCTGTTCAGATGGTGGTAAAGCTGGCCGGGCGAAGAGATGTGCAGCGCCGCCTGCAACTGCTGCCGGTCATGGGGACCGCTCAGCAAAAGCTGGACCAGCGCCAATCGCTGTGGATGGCTTAATGCTGAAAGCAGGTCGGTCAGTGGCTCGACGTCATAGTTAGCCAGAAAGGGGACAGGACGCTCAACATGCCAGGCACAAGTGCCGTGTTCGCTGCGAAAATCGCCCGCATAGACAACAGAACCGCCCACCCCATCGCCATCAAACAGGTCCCCTTTCCGACTTTGCAGCCGCTCCATGATAGGATATAAGTCAAGTTTTTTAGAATTCTCCGGGATTGGCCACCCCCGGCACACGGTAGCCAATTAGCAACTCTATACATCCCCAGCCATCTGATGTCGGGGGAACCAATGGTCAGGTGCAAAAAAACCGGGCCTCTATTGAGACCCGGTTAGCAACGAACCTGTTTCCCCTCTGCAAGAGGTCAAGTTCAGGCCCTCAAACTTATATCCCGCTGGTGTGGGTTTCAGCGGTAGACATAGTATAGCATAAAGTTTGCTTTTCTGTACACCCGTACCACCAGTACAAAGCTTCTACTCATACCATGATCTACTCAACCGCAAGTTATTCTATACATCGTTCACAACCCTAATTCAGCCAAAACCTGTGCGGCCGACTCATACGTCTCTGCCGCCAGGATCTCCTTGAGGCCCAAAGCCAGCATTCCCACCGGCCCGCCAGCCGTCAGGGTCAGAGCCAACTCGCGGGCAATGACCGGCCACGGCCGTTCTCCCGCCGTTTCCACCACCAGCAGCCTATTTGTCTTACTGTCCAGTCTGGCAACGGCCGTTTCCGGCGCGGTTGACAGGTATTCGTCTCCTATGGGCAGCCGGTACTCTATTTGCAGGCTGGGGGTCTTCCATACGCGCAGGCTGTCCAGAAAGGCGGCCGGATCGTCCCCTTCCCCTTCCGCCGGCGGCAGCAGTCGCTCCAGCAGCGGCCGGCGGCCGGCAATGTGGGCGGCCAGCATCGGGTCTTCAACCATAGTGGTTGGGTGAATGAGGTGACGCTGCACGGCTGCTGACAACGGCCGTACGCCTACTGCCGCCACCGCCGCGCCCCATACTGTCTCCGGCAGCAAATACTCATCCAAACCGGTAAATTTACCGCTTATTTCTGCCTGATCGGGCCAAAAAAGATGGTCCGGCCGGGTTAAAATATGGCGGCGGTTGGGCATGACCGGCTGCCCGCGCAGCAGAGAGATAATGTCGGCCGGTAGCGGTCGATCATTCAGCTTTTGCCAGCATTGGGCTGCTCTGGTCTGGGCTGCTGTGTCCAAGGGCGTAGCAGCCCATGTTCGAGCCAGCGCCAGCAGCGATTGGGCGATGTCGGCAGCCGTTGGTTCAATCCGTACCCCCAGCCAGGCGTAGAGCGACTGCACCGCCTGGCTCTCGGCCGGTTCGGCTATGTAGACATGGTCGCCTAATAAAGCAATCACCTCTCGCGTGGCGTAAACGTGCCGGGCGGCCCGAAAAACACCGTCCATACAGGGAATCAGGGGCAGTTCGCCCAACTCTGTTTGCAGCACGTCATCGTCCCGGATTTCGCCCAACCGCGTCGCCAGCAACTGCAATAACTGCTGCCGGGCATCGGAAGGCAAATCGGGATGTTGGACCAGGACACGGGGCAGTTCTCGCTGGACATAGGCAGCAAAGGTTAATTCCGGCACGCCCAGGTCACGTAAAAATTGGGAGCGGCCGCCCAGTGCGGCCAGGTCCACCAGACCGGCCAGCTTGAGCGGGTCCTCAAAACCACCGGGCAGATAAAGGTGGGCCAGCGGCCGCAACTCGCCCGCAGCCGGGCACAGAGGCAAACGACGAATAGCGGCGCGCAGCGAGGGATCATCGGCCAGGATTTCAATTTGCTCTGCCTCAAACCAGCGCCAAAGTCGGGGCAAATCGAGCCGCCCCAACCGCCAGGCCTCGGCCAACTGATCGTCGGGCATTTCGGCCAGCAAATCCACAGCCTGGCGCACGCCAAAGCTGGTGACAAAGCGGCCGGGAAAGGTGTCGGTGGGCACAGACTCGTGCAGCCAGTCCACGTCAGGAAAGAGCGCTCGCGCTTCGGCCCGACCGCGATAGACCCGATTGGGGCGGACCAGCAGCATGCGGTCGGTGAGAACAAGGGCACAGCGATTGAGGGCGTCCAGGGCAGCCGTCTGTGCAGCCGGGCGCTCCAGCCGCTTGAGCAGCCCAGCCAGCAGGTGCCACAATAGTTGCCAGGCGTCCAGCGTGGCCAAAAAAGGAGGGGCTTCGTACAGCGGACGGGAGCGGGTGAAATTTGCTTTTGCCAGCGCGGCAGCCACATCCTCAACTGTTAGCGGCGGACACCCTACTTCCGGCCGCCCCATAACGGCCAGGGTGGGGCGCAGGTCAGGATGGACGATAGGAATATTGAGCGCGGTCAGCAGGGAAACGGCCGTTTCCAGGGATACACCCGTTTCGCCCACCCACCCCGGCAGCAGTCGGGCCGCAGCCGGGAGTCGCCATTCCCCTTGCGCCGTGTAAACAAGGGGCGTCAGGGGCAGCAGCGGGGCGACCTTTTGCCAGAACGTGGCAAAGACGGCCGGCAGTTCTCCGACTGTGGCCAGCCGTTCCGCTTCAGCCACCTGCTGCAATAGCCGCCAGAGGGCTGCCGGGCCTACTTTTGCCGGCAGCGCCGCCAGATGGTCGGCTATAATAGCTGCTGCACAAGCAACGGCCGCTTCGTTCCATTCGGCCTGATAGCCATTATCAAAATGGATCCGTTTGCGGTCGATGGTGGGAAAAAAGTCGGCATTGATGTGAAAGGGGAGCGGCGTGGTCGTCTCGGTGGGCAAGACGGCAAAGAGCCGTCCGGCGCTAACCGGATTGTGCAGAGGGAGCGCCAGCCGCACCTGGCTGCGCCGGTGGGCCTCAATTTGCCATTCATACCTGGTTCGCAGAGCCGCGGCGAGGGCGGCAAAATCGCCGTGGAGCAGCAGCCAGACGGCCGTTTTCCCCCCATCATCGCGCAGCCGCAGCTCGTTTTGCCCATCGGTTTGCCGCTTAATTTGCCTCACCAACACCCCATTACGGCGCACGGTCAGGGTTTGCAACTGCCGCAGAAAGAGAGCGGCTGTTTCAATAGCTGCGCTTATCTGGGCGGCAAAATTGTCTAGCTGCTCTGGCCGGATGGCCGGCAGGCGCAAGGTGCGGCGCACGGGGGAGGCGGCGTCAAACGCCCAGGGCAGGCGCAAGCGAGTGCCGCTTGTTTCCAGGCGGCGCTGACGAATGCGCCGCTCGGCCGGGGCGTCAGGCTGAATCTGCCAGTGACGGCCGCTGGAGAAGATTTCCGGCGCGTCCGTTACCTGATAAACAGCAATGAAGCCCAAACCAAAGGCACCGGTAGTATCGACTTCAGTCCGCTTGTCACCCCCGGCCACGCTTTGCAGCCGGGCAAAATCGAGCGTCCGAAAAACGCCGTCATTGCTCACAATCAGGGCCTCATCGGTGATGTCAAAGGTGATGGTGGTGGGAGAACGGCCGTTTTCCGCTTTGGCGTCGTCGGCGTTTTGAATCAACTCATAGGCCAGGGTGTCGATACCCTGCAAGTCCCGTAACTGAGCTTCCAGAAAACCGAGGTAATTGACATCTTGGGCTTTGTAGGTGAACTCCTTGTCGTTCATAAAATAATTTACCTTGCTCCGGTTATAAGCAACCCTTGTAAGCGAACCTTCTACTCGCTACTCTAACCCAATCACCCATCATAAGCCAACATCACCCGTACCTTGCCAATTGGTACCACCGGGGTTGAGAAGAAGCAATCCGGCTGACCCATAACATATCGTGTTAGATTCAGAATCTTCTTGTAAGTTGAATGGTAAACTTAATTTTTTAGACTACAATGTAGCAGCAGCATTTTAGTGTCCAACCCTTGGAGAAGCGCCTTATTCATTGCAAAAACCCTTATTTGAGGGTTACATCGTTCTACGGGCGTGCCTGCACTGTAGCTTATCTGCCCGGGGTTGTTCCTTCCGCCGTGTGTATCCCCTATTCAACTGAATATTTGTTAGCGAAAATTCTTTACAAACAGAGCAAATTTACAGGACACGAATGAACACAGATTTTCACGGATTTTTTTATCTGTGTCAATCCGTGTCCCATTTATCGGTTTGAGGCGAAGCTTCGCTAGACGCTTACGCAACATAATGGAGGTTAGATGAAAGAAAAACGCAGTAATTTTCTGTCAAAAGTCAGTGTAACCCTGCTCCTGCTTTTGACAACGTTGTTTGTTGGGGCTATGGTCACGGCCGTTCACGCCGATCCCGTAGCCTTTGCCGTTTGGGACTTTGAAGGCGACACGACTGACCCTAGTGTAGACCTGACCGGCAACGCCGAAGCGTCCGCCGGCAACGCTCTGGGCAGCGAAAGCTTCCCAGTAGGCAATCCCGCCGGCACGTCCGGTGCGTCGTGGAGCTTCAATAACTGGTCCCAGACAGATGCCATTAATAGCGACCGTTACTTCGAGTTCAAAGTAGACCTGTCCGATTACCAAAACATCAGCCTCAGTTTTGCCGAGCGTCGCTCCGGTACCGGTCCGTTGACCTTTGAGATTCATTACAGCATCGATGGTCTTACTTTTATCCAGATCCCCACAGCCACAACCACTCTGCCCAACAATACCAACTGGCGTAGTCACAGCTTTGACCTGAGTGGCCTTAACAGCGAGATCGCCGGTCAGGCTTCGGTCCAGTTCCGCATCTATGGTTACGATGCTTCTGGATCTGGCGGCACCTGGCGCATTGATGACGTTACCTTCAGCGGCGATACCGATACCCCGCCAACCGTCATTGCTTTTGCCGTGTGGGATTTTGAAGGAGCCACCAGCGACCCGAGTGTAGACCTGACGGGCAACGCCGATGCGTCGGCCGGTAACGCTCTGGGCAATGAATCCTTCGTTACCGGCAATCCTGCCGGCACCTCCGGCACCTCCTGGAGCTTCAATAACTGGTCACTGGCAGATGTCATTGACGCCAATCGTTATTTCGAGTTCAAGGTAGATTTAACCACTTACCAAGACGTTAACCTCAGTTTTGCCGAGCGTCGCTCCGGTACCGGTCCGTTAACCTTTGAGATTCATTACAGCACCGATGGTGTCAACTTTATCCAGATTCCTGCGGCTACGACCACCGTGCCCAACAACACCAACTGGCGCAGCCACAGCTTTGACTTGAGCGATCTGAACAGCGAGATTGCCGGTCAGGCTTCGGTCCAGTTCCGCATTTATGGCTACAATGCCAGTGGCAGTACCGGCACCTGGCGCATTGATGACGTCATCTTCACCGGTGAAGCCGGGGAAGCGCCACCACCGGTCATTGTCGCTTTTGCCGTATGGGATTTTGAAGGGGCCACCACCGACCCCAGCGTGGACTTGACCGGCAATGCTGTGGCTTCGGCCGGCAGCGCTCTGGGCAATGAATCCTTCGTTGCCGGCAACCCCGCCGGTAGTTCCGGCACCTCCTGGAGCTTCAATAACTGGTCACTGGCAGATACCATTGCTCCTGACCGCTACTTTGAGTTTGCAGTTGACCTGACCGACTACGAAAATATCGGCTTCAGTTTTGCCGAGCGCCGCTCTGGTACCGGCCCGGCAACCTTCGAGATTCATTACAGCAGCGACGGTTCTGCCTTTACTTTAATTCCGGGCACGGTTACACCCCTGGATGGTACCGGCTGGCGCACTAACAGCTTTGACCTGAGCGGTCTCAACAGTGAGATTGCCGGACAAGCTTGGGTCCAGTTCCGCATCTATGGCTATAACGCTTCTGGCACTACCGGCACCTGGCGTATTGATGACGTCATCTTCACTGGCGAAACGAGCGAAGCGCCGCCGCCCCCACCACCGCCCCCCGGCGGAGAATGTGGTGATGCCTTCACGCCCATCTATACCATCCAAGGCAGTGGCACCGCCAGCCCCTTAATTGGGCAGGCCCATGCTACCGAAGGTGTCGTCGTCGGTAATTTCACCGGCCCTACCCGCCTGAACGGCTTCTTTATCCAGGACCCGGCTGGTGACGGCGATCCGTTGACCTCTGACGGTATCTTCCTCTTCTTGCCGGCGGCCAATCCCTTCTCCGGCACAGACCTGAACGAAGGCGACCTGGTGCGCGTCTACGCCACCGTGGGCGAGTTCTTTGGCCTGACCCAGATGGACTTTGTGCAAAACCTACTCATCTGCGACACGGGCCTGACCGTTGAGCCAACGCCGGTGGAACTGCCCATCTCCGATCCGGTTGGCGGTGTGCCTTACCTGGAGCGGTATGAAGGGATGCTGGTCGTCTTCCCGCAAGCGTTGACAGCCACCGACCACTTTAACCTGGGTCGTTTTGGTGAAGTGACGCTGTCGGTAAACGGCCGTCTATTCAACCCCACCAACATCGTGGCCCCCGGAGCAGATGCCATCGCTCTGCAAGCGGAAAATGACCGCCGCCAGATTCTACTCGACGATGGCAGCAACCTGCAAAATCCCGTGCCGCCGCCGCCCTTCTTCGCCGCCGACGGCACGCTGCGCCTGGGCGACACCACCCAAAATCTGACCGGCGTCATGAGCTTTGGCTTTAGCACCTACCGCATTCAGCCTACCCAACCGGTAGAATTTACCCGGATCAACGACCGGACCGAATTCCCTGATGGTGTAGGTGGTACGATTCGTGTGGCCAGCTTCAACGTGCTCAACTATTTCACCACCCTGGATACCGGCGCGCCCATTTGTGGACCTGAGCAGAATCAGGGCTGCCGTGGGGCGAACACCCTCGAAGAGTTTGAGCGGCAGCGGGTCAAGATCATCGAAGCCATCGTCCGCCTGGACGCCGACGTCATTGGCCTGATTGAACTGGAAAACAATGCCAGTGAATCGCTGCAAGACCTTGTGAATGGCTTAAACGATCTGCTGGGGCCGGACACCTACGACTTTATCGACACCGGCACCATTGGTACCGACGCTATCAAGCTGGGTATCATCTACCAGCCGGCGCGGGTAACGGCTATTGGCGACTACGCCATTCTGGATTCGTCGATAGACCCTCGTTTCCTGGACGACAAAAATCGCCCTGTCCTGGCCCAAAGCTTTGACGCCTCCGGCGAGATCTTCACTGTGGCTATCAACCACCTGAAGAGCAAAGGTTCCAACTGCAACGATGTGGGCGATCCCGACCTGGGCGACGGGCAGGGTAATTGTAACCTGACGCGCACCTATGCCGCCATGGCTATGGCCGACTGGCTGGCCACCGATCCCACCGGCAGCGGTGATCCAGATGTCTTCATTCTGGGTGACCTGAATGCCTACCGGCTGGAAGACCCCATTACGGCGCTCAAAGAAGAAGGGGGTTACACCGACCTGATCGACCTGTTCGTTGGGGAGGAAGCTTATTCCTACGTCTTCTTTGGTCAGGCCGGCTACCTGGACCATGCATTGGCCACACCGGCACTGACGGAGCGCGTCACGGGTGTGACCGTCTGGGCCATCAATGCCGACGAGCCGCGTGCTTTGGACTACAACGACTTTAACCAGCCCAGTCTGTTCCAGCCGGATCAGTACCGTTCATCTGACCATGATCCGGTGTTGGTGGGCTTTTGTGATGCCGTGGCCCCGACGCTAAATGTGTCGGTGACGCCCAATGTCCTCTGGCCGCCAAATGGGCAATATGTGCGCGTGATAGCAACCGTATCCGCCATTGACAACTTTGACCCGTCACCGCTGATTCAATTCGTTTCTATTGAATCGAACGAAGCGGACAACAATGTGGGAGATGGCAATACAACCGATGACATCGTCATTATCGACGATTTCACCTTTGACCTGCGGGCTGAGCGCTCCGGTCAGGGTAACGGCCGTATCTACACCATCACCTACGAAGCCACCGATTCCTGCGGCAACAGGACACTTGAACAGGCTACGGTCCTTGTGCCCAAGAGCCAGGGCTAGCCGCGTCATTAATTAACGCTTTTAGTTGTAAAAGATAGCCGGGGAGAAAATACCCCGGCTATTTTTTTGCCGGGCCGGGATTGCAAGCGCAGAGTAATAGCCATGTTCGGGTGGCCTATTTTCAAACGTATCCTCGAAAGTTTCCAGCGATTCGGCAACAGCCAATGCCTCCGCCGGGGATAAATGGCTTTCCAGACGATAGGTCACGCCCCCATCAGACCAGATTAAATAAACCAGTTGGTCTAATTTGGGGTTAGGCGATGAGGATTGGGGCAAAACGGCCGTTTTCCCCTATTCCATTTCCTCGTATAATAGAGTCTACCATAGCAGATTTGTTCTTGGCGGTGCAAGATGGCTATCAGGTATAGTAGGGAGTCAGCGAATCATGTATGAAGCAGAAATAATTGGAGAACAAAGGATAGCGGAAGGAACAAATACAGTAATTGCACTAATCCAAACCCAGTGGCCGGGTAACCGGGAGACAATCATTGCCACTTACCAGGAGTTGGTGGCCGAGGCGGCCGCGCAAGGGGCGCAAGCCGTCTGTCTGCAAGAATTTACCCTTTCCCCCTACTTTGCCAGCGTGGTGGATAAGGCCAATTACCGGTGGGCCGAACCGCTGCACGGCGGCGAAACGGACCGGGTGCTGGGCCAACTGGCGGCCGAACACGAGCTGTATATCGTCGGCAGCATCTTTGAACGGGGAGAAAACGGCCGTTTCTGGGACACCGCCACCATCCACAACCCGCAAGGTCAACTGGCCGGCTGGACGCGCAAGGTTCATATCCCCCAGGGCGAAGGCTACCACGAGGACCATTATTTCAACGGCAGCGATCAGTTTCCGCTGCATGATCTGGCCGGCTGGCAAACGGCCGTGCCCACCTGTTACGACCAATGGTTTCCCGAACTCTCCCGCATTTACGCCCTGAACGGGGCCAATTTTATCTTCTACCCCACGGCCATCGGCTCCGAACCGACCAATCCCGACATCGACAGCCGGGACGCCTGGCAAACAGTGATGCGAGGCCAGGCCATTGCCAACGGCGTCTACATCGCCGCTGCCAACCGGGTAGGCAGCGAAGGGGTCACCTTCTACGGCAGCAGTTTCGTTTGCGACCCCATGGGCAACATCATTGCCCAGGCCGGCCGTGACGAAACGGAACTGATCGTGGCCAAATTGGATACGGCCGTTCTCAGCGAATGGCGTCGCTTATTTCCCCTGCTTAAACAAAGACGACCAGAAGTGTATGGTGACTTGGTAAAAAAATGAGCAAATCGATTCAACTTAAGACTGAGATTCCCGGCCCCCTGAGCCAGGCGATTGTGGCCCGGCGGGAGGCAGCCACGCCACAGGGGGCGGCCAAATTGACGCCCATCGCCATCGCATCGGCCGCCGGAGCGGTGGTGACCGACGTGGACGGCAACCAACTGCTGGATTTTGCCGGGGGCATCGGCGTCCTGGCGGTAGGGCATAATTTACCCAACGTGGTCCGCGCCGTGCAAGATCAGGCCGAAAAGCTGATCCACATGTGCGCCATTGTCGCTTCTTATGAGCCGATGGTGGCCGCGGCCGAACTGCTGAACGAGATCACGCCGGGCGATTTTGCCAAGAAGACGATGTTTATGAACAGTGGGGCGGAGGCGGTGGAAACGGCCGTTAAACTGGCCCGCGCCCACACCAAACGGAGTGGCATTATTGTCTTTGAGGGCGCCTATCACGGCCGTACCAACATGACAATGGCCATGACCAGCAAATACGCTCTCTTCAAGAAAGGGTTTGGCCCTTTTGCCCCCGAAATTTACCGGCTGCCCTTCCCCAACCTCTACCGGCGGCCGGCCGGCCTGAGCGCGGAGGAATACGTCGATTTTTGCATCGGCCAGCTTGACAACGCCCTGATTGCCCAGGTAGACCCCCACTTTGTGGCCGCCATTGTCATCGAGCCGATCCAGGGCGAAGGCGGCTTTGTCCCCACCCCGCCCCGCTTCATGCAGCGCATCCGTCAGATTTGTGACGAGTATGGCATTGTGATGATTGCCGACGAAATACAGGCCGGCTTTGGGCGCACGGGCAAACTGTTTGCCAGCGACCACTACGACATTGTGCCCGACCTGGTAACAATGGCCAAATCGCTGGGGGGTGGGATGCCCATTTCGGCCGTGACCGGCCGGGCCGAAATCATGGACGCGGCCCATCCCGGCGGCCTGGGCGGAACCTACAGCGCCAATCCGCTGGCCTGCGCCGCGGCCATCGAAGCCATCAATACCATCCGCCAACCCGACTTTCTGGCGCGAGCACAAGCCGTCGGCCGGCGGCTGCGCGACCATCTAGAGGAATTGCAGAGCAGCTACCCGCAGGTCATCGGCGACGTGCGCGGCCTGGGACCAATGCTGGTTATGGAGCTGGTCAAAGACCCGGTCAGCAAAGAGCCAAACATGGAGGTAACGGCCGCCATCACCCAGGCCGCCTTGCAAAAAGGGCTAATTATTATCCGCGCCGGGTTGTACAGCAACTGCGTCCGCTTCCTGCCCCCCCTCAACATCACCGATGAGCAGATTGACGAAGGCATGGCCATATTGGCCGAAGTCATGCAAGAAGACAACATGAGCGTGGGCACACCATCATATATGAAAATGACGGACGACCGAGGACGGATGACGGAATAGGTCCTTCCGTCTTCGGTCCTTCGTCCTCCGTCCTATTTTCGAAGGAGTAGGTTGAGAAAAAGGGACACACGCCAAGGTGCCAGGCAGAAAACTTTACGCCCTGGCCTCTTGGCGTGAGATCTTTAATGGGCGATGGACCCCACGGGGGAGAAGCGGCGTATGCCCCACATAATCAGGGCAAACAGCGTCGCCGCGACGGTAGCGGCGAAAAGCAGCCATTTGAGCGCGGTAAATAGAGTGGCGGCCTGGGCGACGGCCGTTAGCTGAGTTGGATACGCCGCCAACATGATCATAATGCAAACATTTTCCAGGAAATCAACCAGCACAACCGCCACCGGCAGCAGATGTAATTTTTGCACACCGCTTTCAGGAGAAAAGTTTCGCTGCAAGAGGAAGGTTATCAGCAAGGCAAACAGGCCGCCGTAAATAAGAGGATAGGCTGTGTCGCCAATTAGTTCAAAAATGAGGTAAAAAGAACGACCTTGCTCCCCATAAGCGGCGATCATTTCATACACCCGCTCAGGCGTATACCAGAACTCCAAATCAATCGGCCCTATGCCCCCAGAATAGGCTTCAATTCGCCCGCCGGCCCAGGGCAAAATCAGGGCGTTCATCAAGATAAACAGGGCCAGAAATATGAAAATGTTACGACG
>JAWOIM010000284.1:0-5993 GCA_046484685.1 Chloroflexota bacterium
CAGCGGATCGAGATCATCCAGACTAAACGGCGTGATCATAGCCAGCGCAATCCCACTTTCAACGGCAAGCTGAAACGTTTCATAGGCTGATCTGACCTGTCCTAAGGAAAATTTTTGTAGTAAATCATATTCAATAGCTTTATCGCCAACTGTCCGGGCAAAGTTAGCCGCGATAGCGGCATCTTTGGCCTGGCCAGGATAGGCTAAAGCCCGTTCGCGCAGGTTAAGCAATTCAAAACTAAATTGCGCCGTTTCGGTTATGGCCGTCTGGCTCATCAATAACAATTTAGGCGCATCAGGATAAGATTTCACCAGTGCCGTCTCGCTGCCGGTCATCCGGTCAGGCGACGTTGATTTGGCGTAAAAGAGAACGCCCAAAAGTTCCATGGTAGCCCACTGTGACTCCTGCAGCGTAGCGGCATGTTCAAAGATCCACTCCATAGCGGCGCTTGAATCCTCGTCATCGAGATCCAATTGAGTGAAGCCGGCGGCGGCGCTGCCCAACTGGGATGAAATAGTCGTGACTTTGCCAAAGGTGCGGATCACTTCTGCGGCCGGTATCGAACTCTGGGGCACAACCTGCACCTGTATTAAATCGGAGCTAGACAAAAAGGGCGTATTCTCATCAAGGGGCGGGAACTCAATGTCGCCGCCGTACAAGCGGGCGTCAACGCCAATGCGATCCTTGATTTCGCGGCCGTAAGTAGCCACCTGGCCATCGGGCGTTTCCGTGGCCACTTCCAACCAGACACCGGTCGTGATATTTGAGGCCAGGGGGAAGTTGGTTAGAAAGTCGGCAAATGGCTCGCCGTTAATGCGAGGGATGCCGACGCCTGGATCAATAAAGGGAGTATAGGTGTGGATGACATTGCCGTAAACAAGGCCGCCTTCACTCTCGGTAACAACCGTAAATCCGACGTTCAAGGGCCTGCCGGCTAACGCCGGCGCGTTCAAGGTCGCTGACAGGGGAAAGCTGCGCTGCAAGTTGGCCCCACCAATAGGAAAGGCGTGGTACTGCTCCACTTCAAGCGTCAAATGAACTTTGTGGCGGATAGCGTCGGGTAGTTCGGCTATCCTGTCCGTTCCCCCAGTGGCGGGTACGGCGAAAGTGTCTCCTATCTCCGCAGTGGCAAAAGAGGGGTCCAAATCGGTCCAGCCCTGGCCCGGCAGATATGCCTCCACCCACCAGTGGTCCTGAACTTCGGCAATCAACGCGGCATCATTAGCCGGATCGTTGACTTCAGCGCCCGGCGGAATATGACCCAAAATGGCTGTAGGCGCGGGAAACATAGAGAGGATAAGCTGCTGCGCCTGGCTCTCGCTCAAAGTTCCGTGCCGGTAGCGAGCGGGAATGCCTTGCGAGCGAAGCATGGCTATCAACAAGCTAGATTGGTCAACGGCGTTGCCGGCTTCGCTCCACAACGTCCCCCGCGTCCCGCGCAGCGATCCGGTGTAGGCTTCAAAGCCAAAGACGCGTACAGCGTGGAAAAGAGCTACCGCGTCTGCTTCCAGGTCGGCAGCGTAAGCCAACATCCGGTCGTCGTAAATATCGGCATCTAATGTCCAGATTAACCATTGGTCAAAGCCGTCTGGGGCCAGCGTGATCGCGCTGGCCTGGGCCGACACGCTTCGCCCTTTGAGGATGCCATAAGCCACAGCGCCTGTGTCCAGCGTGATAAAATCTTCGGCGGCCGTCGGCGGCGACAAAGTCAGGGAGAAGCTACGCTGGCCCTGGGGCGAAATATTGCCCAGGTTCCACAGCAAAGTCCCATCTTGCCGGCTGGCCGGCGGCGAAGCGGACAGATAGGCGGCTGACTCGCTCAAGTCAACGGCAACCATAACATCCCGCACGACGTTGGCATCGCCGCTCTGGTCAAAATCCGCCAATGTTTGCGCGGTTTCGGTGAATGTGGCCGGTTCGGAAATGGCAGGAAAGAGAGTGGGCGGCTGGTTGTTGGTCACCGTATAGGTAATGACCACGCTGCCGCCGGCCTGGTAGGTGGATTGCGCTCGAGAAATAGAAAGCGGCTGGGCCAACGCCTCTGGCTGAACAGGTTGATTATTTAGCGTGTCGAGAGGAGAAACGGCCGTAACCGCCTCGGCCAGAGCGGGTTGCACTCGATTTAAGCCCAGCCAAAAAGGGAATGATTGTAATAAAAGACCAATTGTAACGGCCCAGGCGGTCACTCTATAAAGCCAGCTTTTCTTTTCCATGATTCTATTTACCTCAGCATGAATAACAAACCACAACCAACCGTAGCAATTGGCTGAGTAGACATCAACTATTTATTCATAAGGGTAAATAGAAAACGTTCAGAGATCGCTCAGACTCTGTTTTTCATGGAAACAAAGCACTTTGATATCAGCCTTACAGTGCCCGAATCTCGCCTACCGCCTGGATGTCCACCGGCATACCATCAATCTTTGAGGGAACCCGATCGGCTTCAGCCAATTCTGTCCGGGCCACTTTTTGGCGCACCATGACCACCAACTCCACCTCATTGGTGGCCCAGATGGACCCGGACTACTGGCACCAGCAGCCTTTGCCCAGCGCGTTGCCGGGCATAATGTGATTGTCAATGCCTGCCATCCGGGCGACGTCAACTCCAAACTGAGCAACGACCTGGGCTTTGGCAGGCACACCTCACCCGATGAGGGGGCAGGCACGCCGGTCTGGTTAGCGACCCATCCCGATGCGGCCCGGGTAAGTGGCCAATATTTTGCCCAAAAACGGTCAGTCCCCGAGCCATTCGTGCAAAATGAAACGGATGTTGAGGCTCTGTATCAACTCTGTCTGATCTATGAGTCTGCTTAACAGGGTGACAAATGGGCGGCAACTGCTGGTTGGCCTCATGTAGCTAGCCCTGCTGCGCTTGGTCAGCGGTGAACAGAAGCGTCAACATCAGTTAGCCCTAACTGAATGTCCATAAAAATGGGGGAAGGTCAGGCCCGGCTTTAATGCTGTTTAGCCAGAGATTACGCCATGAGCGTTATGTGAGCGTTAAACCCGTATCCTATCTACTGACCGAGGATGGGTAACCAGTGACGAATGATGGAAGAGAGATGAGCGACCTCGGTCCCCAATCTTCCGCTCTTCGTCATACTATTGCAGAGGAGAGCAATTATGAAAATTGCAAAACGTGTTGGGTTAGGTCTTGGTGGCCTGATCATTTTGTTAGTGCTGGTAGTTTTTGCACTGAATTTAGTGGGAACCAGCCGGTTGCAAAATGGACCGGACGTGACGGTGCAGGCCGTACCGTTACCTACAGACGCGGAAGCGCTGGCGCGCGGCGAACATCTAAGTCGTATTCTGGGCTGCGTGAGTTGTCACGGCTCAGACCTGTCCGGCCAACTGTTCATGGAAGACCCGGATATCAATGCCTACCTGCCGGCCCCTAACCTGACAGTCGGGCAGGGGGGCATAGGTAGCAGCTACACCGACGCTGACTGGGCGCGGGCACTTCGGCATGGCATTGGTGGAGACGGCCGTACACTGGCCGGTATGCCGTCAAATTACTATACTAATCTCAGCGACGACGACCTGGGGGACGTAATCGTTTATGTCCAATCAGCACCGCCGGTGGACAACGATCTCGGCCCGCGCCAGGTTAGTTTTCCGGCATCGCTCATCTTTGGTGTGCTGGCCTACAACGATTTACCAGTGACCAAAATTGACCATGACAATGTTGGCTCTGTTAAGCCCGCTGAAGGGCCAACGGCCGAATATGGTGCCTATCTGGCCAGCATTACCGCCTGCGGCGACTGCCACGGCGCCAATCTGGAAGGGCGTCCGCCTGAAGCGGCTGAACAAGGCCCGCCGGCCGGTCCTAACCTAACACCGGGCGGGCGGCTGAGTGGCTGGACGGCTGATGAATTCGCCGCCGCTTTGCGCCAGGGGGAAACGCCTGACGGCCAGCAGTTGAACGAAGAGATGCCCTGGCCCTATTACAGCGTCATGAGTGACGATGAGGTACAGGCTATCTGGCTCTATTTGCAAAGCCTGCCGGCGCAGTAAGTATGTGGTGGGTAGTGCCTGAGTAGGACATTAGTTTATCCACTACCCACTACATAAGAAACTGTCAGGAGCATATAGTGGACAACCGCGATGATTATCAGGCCTACTTACTCCGCCTCTGGCGTGACGATGAAAACGCCCCCTGGCGAGCAACACTGCAAGAGGCACACGCCGGGCAGTTGGTTAGCTTTTCCTCGGTGGCCCAGCTTATCGCTTTTATTGAGCAGCAAACAGCTTCTGACCAAAAGAGATTGAAATCGGATATTTAAGGTAAGTGTTCAGACCTGACAGGTTTCTTGCCACTGATACTAGCCGGTATTTAAAACCTGTCAGGTCCCCAGAGGGACTGAACGGTTACTATTTCAGTTAAATGAGGTGACTGCAATGAATTTTAAGATCAAAAATCTTGTAAATAAACGGCAGACAGACGGCCGTTTATCTGTTTTTGAAGAAGTGACAACGCCTGGTTTTGGGCCGCCCTTACATAGCCACGAAGCCCAACTGGAGCTGTTTCATATTGTTAAAGGGCAGCACAAGTTTGTGCTGTGTGACGATGAAATTATGGCCGGGCCAGGTGACTGTGTATTGATTCCGGCCGGTGCGCCCCATACCTTTCAAAACGTTGACTCCGAAGAGGGGCTGATCCATTTTGAACTGTTGCCGTCAGGAACGGCCGAAACCTTTTTTGTGCGGCTGGTTACAGACTTTGCTAATATTGAAGACATGGCTGCCCGTATAGCTGTGGGGCAACTGCCAGGCGACGTACTGTTCTCCCTTCGGCCCTTGCCGACCGCGGAAATCTTCTAAGACAAACAGAGCTTGACCTTGCGTCCAGCCCTTTTCTTCTAATTCACTTTCACTCGCTTTATTGCCAATGGCATAATTAGGCTGAACCTCAACGGCCGTTTCCACCTCACTCAACTGTGCCTCATAGCGCCGCTGGGTCGTCTCCCCCACCCCACTGAGATTAGTCAGCGTCTCACGGGCAATAGGGGCCACCTGTTCCTGGCCATCGGGGGCGGTTTTTACCCGGCCGCTGTGAAAAGCGGCATACAGTTCGGCCCGAAGCCGCAGAGATAAGTTTTTGAGGATTTTTTGGTAAGAAGTGGTCCAATATTCGCTACACGAAGCCAGCCCCGACCCTCTTCATCCAGCGCCCGCAATAGCATCCAGAGACGGTCGGCGGCAGGCCATCCGGTCCACCCACCACTACCGCGACCTGTTTGGCCCCGATAACTTTTGGATTGAGCTGCAACACCACTACCGGCCCGGCGACGACTACCTCGTCTCCCAACTGGCAGGACTGGCCGATTACCTGGGGCTGGGCTGCGTGGCCACCAACAACGTCCACTACACCCGGCCCCAACAGAGTCGCCTGCAAGACGTGTTGGTCTGCATCCGGCAGCAGACGACGCTGGATGCCGCCGCCTCCCTACTGCGGGGCAATAAAGTCCTATACGAAAGGTGTGGCAGCCCCCTGCCCGACCCCGGCCTGCGCGGGCGGCTCGACCATGAGCTGGCCATCATCGAACGGGCCGGACTGGCCAACTACTTCCTGATTGTGGCCGACATCGTGGCCTATGCTCGCCGCCAGGGGATTCGCTGCCAGGGGCGAGGCTCGGCGGCCAACTCGCTGGTGGCCTATCTACTCCACATAAGCCCCATCGACCCCCTGGCCCACGGCCTGGTCTTTGAGCGCTTCCTTTCTGACGAACGGCGGGTCGTGCCCGACATCGACCTGGATTTTGAGAGTGAGCGGCGGGAAGAAGCGATTCAATACATCTACCAGACCTACGGCCCGGCCCATGTGGCCATGGCCTGCACGTTTGTCACCTTCCGCGCCCGCAGCGCCGTGCGCGACGTGGGGAAGGTGCTGGGGCTGGGTGCAGGTCGAGAGCGTCGAAGAGATTCTTCACGCCGGTGATCATCTGTTGGCACTGGTTAATGAGGTGCTGGATCTGAGTCGCATCGAGACAGG
>JAWOIM010000288.1:0-17424 GCA_046484685.1 Chloroflexota bacterium
GCACGACGACGTGGTGGATGCCTCCGAGCTGCGCCGCGGCCAGGACACCGCCAATGCCGTGTGGGGCAACGAGGCCAGCGTGCTGGTCGGGGATTTCCTTTATTCCCGCGCCTTCCAGATGATGGTCGGCATCGACAATATGCGCGTGATGGCCATCCTGGCCCAAGCAGAAACATGCCCTGCAAGGCAGAGCCGGTTTGGGCCGCCAGCCCCATTACCGAACCGAGAATGGGACCTATGCAGCCGGTCCAGCCCACAGAAAAAGTAAGGCCAAAGGCAAACGAGCCGCGCAAGGAGGCGCTCTGGGGAACGGCACTATTTTGGGCCACGCCGGCAAAGCCGACGCCCAACAGCATCATTACCCCAAAGATAAGGATAAAGCTGCCCCCAATGAGCAAAATAAGCTGCTGGTTTTGCAGCAGAACCCGGCCCAGGGTAAAACCAACCGCGCCAAACAAACTAAAGGTAATGCCCATGCCCGCCAAAAAGGCGATGGTATTGGCCGCAATACGCGACCGGTCGCTCTGGAAAGCAAAGGCAAAGTAGGCAGTGAGGACGGGCAAGGTGCAGGGAGAAACAAAACTCAACAGCCCGGCGGCAAAGGCCAGGATGGCCAGAACGGCAAAAGGTTGGCTTTGAATGCCCACCACAAGCTGGCCACTGCCGGGCGTGTCGGACTGAAATAGCGACCCCACAATAATGATGAGAATAACGGCCGCTGCCACCGCCAACAGCAAACGCTGTGTAACGGATAAAGCGCGAATTGGCTCCGGTAATTTCAGATCAGTCATACATATCTCCGGTAAAAAAGTTGTTTCCCTTTACCCTTGTAGATGAAACAAGGCCAGCACTTCTTACCTCTCACTTGCTACTTCTTACTTTGATGATGCCTCATCCTGTTCATCTTCTAACACCTGCTGCATCAGCCGAATATCTTGCAGCAGGTTGCGCTGGCGTACTACCAGACTGATCACATAAACCATTCCAATCAACCACATGATCCCATAGGCCAGCACCAGATAATCATTAAAACGATTGGCTTCGGCCGGCATGGCTTGTAATAAAAACATTGCCCCTGTCAATAGTGATATCATCAGGCACTCTCTCCTTGCAGGCGTTGCAGAACCTGTGTTTTTAGCATATCTGCCCGGTCCATCAGCTTTTGCAGCCGGATGCGATTAACCAGCCAGGCCGAATAGAGCAGCGAAAAAGCGACCACATTCAGCAGCAGCACCCCGCGCATTTGTGCCTCTACACCAGGTCCATCAAACTCTTGCAGCCCTTCGGCCGCGCCCTGGGCCGATTCTAAAGTGCCGCCAAATACAACTGGGTGAATGTCGCGCAGAAAGCGCACACTCAGGTAAGACAAAATAACCGTTACAAAGGCCACAATCACATAAATAGCCGAAAAGCGACGTCGTTTGTCCAGGTCATCCAGGGCACCACGCAGCATAAAGTACGCAGCGTAGGTCAGCCAGGCCACTGTGACCAGCGTCAGGCGCGGACTCCAAATCCACCAGGCATTCCAGGCCGGCTTACCCCACACCGAGCCGCTAACAATAGCCATGGTCAAGAAGACCAGCCCAATTTCTACTGAGGCCACGCTGTAGGTGTCCCATTTAGGATTGCGTCGTCGCAAATAGATAATGCCTGATATCAGGGCCACAAAAAAGGCGACCGAGCCAACCCAGGCTGAACCAACGTGAAAGTAAAAAATGCGCTGCACATTGCCCATCGTCCGTTCTACCGGCGCGTAAAAGAAGATTGCGACCAGGGCCAACAGCAGAGCAATGACAGCTACCCAATTCAAAATACGGACGGTGCGATTCATTTTTACTAATTCCATCTTTATCCCCTCACAAAATTATAAAGTATGCGAGATGAACTTTTTCATCTTTTAACTTTTTTTCTTTCTACTCTGCTACGTAATTATACGCGAAAAAGCCAATAGCCAACATAAGGAGTGTATAAGTCGCTACCAAAGAGACGCTGCTTTGCACGTTAACCCATAGAGGGGGTGTGGCGGCAGCGTAAGCAGAGACGGCTACGGCAGCCGGCAGTACCAGCGGCAGCGAAAGTGGCAGCAGCAGGGCGGGCAGCAGCACATCACGGGTGCGTGCCTGGATGGTCATGGAGGTTATCAGCACCCCGGCAGCTACATAGCCCAATGTGCCCAGAGCCAGCACCAGCAAGATGGGTGGCCGCCAGTAAGGTTTGTTAAAAAAAACCATAAAAATGATAACCAGGATCGCTTCCAGGGCCAGCGAAAAAAGCGTGACACTGGCTACTTTGCCCACATAAATGGCGCTGCGCTCGATAGGGGCCATGAGTAAGGCATCCATTGTCTGGTTTTCGCGCTCAATGCTTAAGGAACGATTAAGACCCAGGATGACGGCCAGCACAATGGTAGCCCATAATAAGCCGGTAGAGACGTTGCGCACGGCGGCCATATCAGTTTCCAGGGCAAAATTGAACATGACAACCGTGACCAGGGAAAACATGAGCATAATGCTGATGGTTTGCCAGGTATGGCGCTCAATGCGTAAATCTTTCCAGATAATGGCTAAAACGGCCGTTCCAAATGAAGTCTGTTTCATGTTGCCCCCTTACCCTTTACCCTGTCCCCTCGTCGTCCTGTAGATGCGCGGTACAGGGCTATTAAATCGGCCGCGCCAATGGTTGCATCTGCTTCGTGGACAATACGGCCGTTGTGCAGAAACAAAATGCGATCACTCACATTCAGGCTATGAGTCAGGTCGTGGGTAATCATCAAAATCGTTCGCCCCTCTGCTTTTTCCTGAAGCAGCAGTTGGTCTAGCAGAGCCACCGCTTCCTGGTCCAGACCGGTGTACGGTTCATCCAACAGCAGCACATCCGGTTCATGAAGTGTGGCGCGGGCAATGGTAAGCCGCTGTGTCATGCCCCGTGAAAAGCTGCTGACCGGGTCCCGCTGCCGTGCCCGCAAGCCAACCAGTTTGAGTGCCTGCTGCACCCGCTCATCACCGTTGTCCAATCCATAGAGTCGGGCAAAAAAGGTCAGGTTTTCAGCCGCCGTCATATCCTGGTAGAGCAAAGATTGGTGAGAAACCAGACCAATGTGACGGCGCACCTTGTGGGCGTGGCTGGCAAGGGGCCAGCCGCCAATCTCTACTTCACCGGCATCGGGACGCAGCAAGGTGGCCACAATGCGCATCAGCGTACTCTTACCGGCCCCATTTGGTCCCACCAGGGTCACAAACTCACCCGATTTTACATGTAGATTTATTCCTCGCAGCACTGGATTTAAACCATATTGTTTCATCAACCCTTTAATCACAATCATAAGTTTTAATTGTAACAGGTTTGTGGCTTGCAGGTAGGGTGTGGCCAGTATTGCAGGTTAAGAAAATAATTCGGTAATGCAAAGCCTAAAAAACCGTGCTGCCAAATGAGAACTGTTTGACGTGTCAACTAAACGTTGACATACTCGTATTTGATTTAATGCCGTTAAATAGCGTTGATAGATGATAGTACTGCGGTCCTGGAATAAGGGCAAAAGGGCGTCAATTTGGTGGCATTTCTCGACTGATAGGCCCTCAACTATTAACTAGACTTGACGATTTTGCTTAGTCTGTATACTATCGGGGCTTAGGAAGAATCTTAAGGGAAGAGGATTTGTTCTTGATAAGTAATACAATTGGACCCTGGCTGCTGGGCATTTTTGTCCTGCTCAGCCTGATAGTCATAACATTAATGATAAAAGCCTGGCGCGACATGAAGCGCTCGCCGTATTTCTTTTTGCGGCGACAGGCAGAGAAGCAGTTCCAGAGCTACGCCGCTAAAAGTGTCGTGCTGCTGCTGGTAACAGCCGTCCTTTCCTTTTATACCCTTCATCAACCGGAACCTGATACAACTGTCCGCGTTGCTATTCTTTCTAACACCAAACCCCCTAAAGCTGAAACAATCCAATTATTTGCCCAAAATGTCGCTGCCGATGAAGTTAACTTCGCTAACTTGATATTGAGTGGAACCGATAGCAGTTTGTTTGATCCCGTCACGGGGCTTAGTTTGGTAAGTGACGAACGGGGTGCCCTGGCTGTGACTGCCCTGCCTGACCAATATGACCGGGTACGGCCGTTGGTTGACCTCCAGGATGATACAGAACTGGGTCAGATCTTCTTTTCTACTGAAGTTGACAGCAACTTCGAGGCCATTGAACCGCGTTTTATCTTTGCCGAAGGCCGCTACCGTCTCTACGCTACCTTTTCCTATGAGGGCATGGCCGACGGTATGGCCTGGTCCTGGGTTTGGCGCCACAATGGTGAAGTGGTTGAAGGCAACAACGAGCTGTGGCAGTATGGCCCAGACGGCCCCGGCTACATCTTCTATGGCCCAGAAACCGGCTTTCAGAATGGTGAGTATTCATTAGAAGTGTGGGTCAACGGGGAGCTAATGACCCAGGCCACCGCCATTATGAATACCACGGCCGTTACTGCCGGCAACTAATTTCTACACCCTCTTGCTTTACCGCCAAACTCAGTCATAAAACCCAATACCCCTTCACTCAAAGCAGGAACGGCTGCTGATTGTTTTTCCGGCTGGTCGTTCGCCGAGACTCCTCGTTTGCCATACAACCATACCCACTTGTTATACTAATGCTGCTTGGTCGTGGTCTCACCGACGAACTATCCTTTTTGTAACAAAGGGTTAGTGGTCAATAGCGGTTCAATTTCCGTTGGCAGGCGTAGGGGTGGGATTGATGAGCAGATTCTGGAAGGTAAGCTGCCAGCCACCGGGCAGGCCGGAGTCGCACGGTTCGATCCGCAGGCCGGTAATTTCAGGGCTGCCGGCCGCCAGTTGCACTGAGTAGGAAATCTCCGGCTCCATGGTAAAGTCGCCGTAATCGGCCCCCTGGTCGGGTTTAAAGCCGGTGTAAAAACGATCTTCTCCCCCTTGCCAGCGCACAACCACCTCTACTCCCGGCTCTGGTTCCAGGAAGGCGTCCCAGGTGAGTACCTCAATGCGGAATACCGGCTCGGCTTCACAGACGCGCTGCTGGGTGAGCAGCCGGTAATTGGGGCGGGTAGTAGGAGACGGCAGGGGGGTGGGCACAGCGGAAAAGGTAGCCGTCGGCGTGGGCGTGTCGGTAGCCAAAGCAACGGCCGTTGCGGTCATCGTCGGCACAACCGGAACCAGCGGTGGTGTAGGCGTGGCCGTGGGCAAACTGCCGGGCAGGGGCGTAGGCGCAAACAGGGCCACAGCCCGACTGCTGCTGCCCAGTTGTTGTGCCACCTGGGCTACGTCTCGCAGCAAAGCAGGCGGCCGGCCTTCACGCACAAAGCGATCCAAAAGCTGACCCATTGTCTGCGGCAGGTCAGGGTCATCAAGGGCGTCCAGCCGTTGTTGGGCCAGAGGCCAGTTGCCATCACTCGCGTAGCTCTGGCTGACCATGATGATATACTCTTCTTGCTCGATAGGGGTCAGACGAGACGGGCTGGCGTTGACAAAAATAATCGGATCGACAACCCAGGCATAATAAAGGCTGCCTGCCAATCCCAGGACCAACCCCAGCAGGAGCAGGCTGGCGACAGATAGACGACTGAGGGCTGCGGCCGTTTCTGCAGGACGCTGGCGGCGGCGTCCCATTATGGCTCCCCTCGATTATTCAGATAGACATCCATCGCCGGTGAATAACCCACGTCCAGGTCGGCCACCAGATAGACCAATTGGCGGATACGCTGCTCATCCTCATCACGCAAAATCTGGTCGAGCATCAGGTCAAACAGACGGGAATCGGCCGTAGTGCCCAGCTTGTTCAGGCGGCGTTCGGCCGTGGCCAGGTCGCTGCTGTGGTCATAAGCTGCCGCAATCATCAACAGGTAATCCCGCTGGTACTCTGCCTGCATCATGGCGGGTGTGGCATTGGTAAACTCAGTAGGAGCCACATCCCAACCATAATAAAGGCCCAGCCCTGTGCCCACAGCCAAGCCCAACATAATCCATGCCAGTTGTCGTAGCCATTGTTTCATATGGTTGGTATAACCAGACCGGTCTGGTCCAAGACCGGTCCGGTCTGTATAAATCAAAAAAGGGCATACCCACCATCAGGGTTACCCTTCTATTTGCTCCGTCCCTAAGGGGGACTTATAATTCGCTGCTACATGCCGAAGGTGGGAATCGAACCCACACTCCCGAAGGAACACGATTTTGAGTCGTGCGCGTCTGCCAGTTCCGCCACTTCGGCTTACTTTTAAGGCAGCGTGAAGTATAAAACAAGCTGACTTTTCTGTCAATTTTTGAAAGTGGCGACCACACTTAAATATGAATACAGCCCCATCCTTTTCAACTGATAGCTATCAGACACTACCCAACACGCCCCGCGCCTGGGGAGACCGTTTGCTGCTGAATACGCGCCTCTATTTTTGGACCAGCTTTGTGGGTATTGCTCTATACAGCCGTTGGCTGTTAACTCAAGGGCGCTATGATCCCGCGGCCTGGATTCGTTCTTCCTGTGCGGTGTGGCGGCTGGTGGAGCGCTGCGGCGGCCGTTTTCATGTGTCTGGCCTGGACCATGTGCGACAGGCAGGCCCGGCGGCCGTTTTTGTAGCCAACCATACCAGCACCTTAGAAGCGACGATTTTGCCGGGGCTGATTGGGTCGATACGGCCGTTATGCTTCGTGGTCAAAAGCTCTCTGATCGACTACCCAATTATGGGGCCAATTACTCAGGCCAGTCATCCCATTGTCGTCGGGCGGGCCAATCCCCGTGAGGATTTTCAACAGGTGCTGCAAGAGGGGGCGGCACGGTTGGTGGCCGGGACATCGGTGGTTTTGTTTCCCGAAAGCACGCGCTCGGCCTCTTTTGATCCGGCCCGGTTCAACTCGCTGGGTGCCAAACTGGCCCGCAGGGCCAATGTCCCCCTCCTGCCTATTGCCCTAAAAACAGATTTTTTGGGGATGGGGCGGGTTATTCGTGATTTTGGCCCCCTGTACCGCAAACGGCCGATTCATATCGCTTTTGGCCCGCCTTTGCCCGTCACCGGAACCGGTAAAACCGCCCATCAGGAATCAGTGGCCTTTATTGCCCAAAAGCTGGCCACCTGGAAACTATGCTTTTCAGAGTAACCTGTGCTGTTTATCGATAGCGCGCGATCCCCTCTCCTCACGCCCGGCCCATTATTTATCGATCCCTGGTCACTGAATACCGATTACTGTTTACTGATTACTGTTTACTGATTACTACCCTCCGTCTAACTGCGCCAGATAATAAAGGTCAAAAGCCGCCAGTTGGCTCTCTAATTCGGCGTAGGGGCCGGGACGGTAGGCACGAGAACTGATGCCGGCCTGTGACCATTCACATAATTCCCAATCCTGCCGGTTGGTCATATCCCAGAAGGCAACGGCCGGTTCGGGGTCAAAGTTGGGGGAGGCCAGCGCTTCGGGGGCAAAGAGCCAGTCACAAATAACGCGGGTCTGATTAACGTCCAGCCGCTCCAGCCGGTGAACCAGCACATAGTCAGGGTGCAAGCTGAGGAACATGGTAGGGAAAATGGTGTAATAGTAGACGAGGCTTAAGGCGTCGCCGCTGATCTGGCCGAGGGGAGCAGCACAGGCACGGCCGTTTAGGGTCATACTACCGCCGGGCTGAGTCAACTTCATGGGGCCACCCAGAAAAGGGCCTTCTTCCAGGTCATTGCTGCTGTCCCGGTAGTGGGTTAACTGGTTGAGCGCGGGGTGGGCGGTAGGGCAGTGATAGCACTCAGAGTAATTTTGAAAAAGCAGCTTCCAGTTGCAGTTGACGTCATACGTCATGCGCCGGGCACTTTGCAGCCGGCCCAGGTCCCAGGCACCAAATTTATCATAAATGGGGGCAAATGCCTGAGCAAAGGGCAGCGGTTTCTGGGCCAGATTGACAAAGATGAAGCCCTGCCAAACGGCCGTTTCTACCGCCACCAGCGGATAATCGGCTTTGTCAAAATTGGCTACCTCATTCATATTGGGCGCACCTAGTAAACGGCCGTCCAACCCATAGGTCCAGGCATGGTAAGGGCATTGAATCGAGCGCGAAAAGCGACCCGACTCGGCCGTGCAGAGGCGCGTGCCCCGGTGACGGCAAACATTATAAAAGGTGTGAATTGTGCCGTCGTGGTCGCGCAAAACAAGCAGGCTCTCATTTTCTACCTGACGCAGCAGATATTGGCCCGCTTGGGCAATTTCGCCGATGCGCCCCAGGCAGAGCCAGCTTTGGCCAAAAATCGCCTGACTCTCTGCCCGGTAGACAGCAGGGTCGGTATAATAAGCGGCCGCTAATGTTTTGGCGCCATGGGAAGTGCGTTCTTGCGTCATACCATTGTCAAATGTGAGTGGAGCGTGCTGGCGCTGGTCATGCCTGCCGTTGCCCACGCCACCAACACCGCCTTATAACAAACTTAATATCCAGGCCCCACCACCACAAGCCAGTAAGGTGATGATGAGCATACTGCTTACAAACCAGCCGGGCAAACGTGGCCGGGCTACAAGCTGCCCCTCGTGGGTTTCCGGTTCGGACTGGGGCGGGGAGACCTGTATCTGAAAGGGATAGGTACGGCGGATGAGCAGCGGCCGTTTGGCTGCCATCAGGCGAAAATCGACTACGCCCCGGCCGTTGGGCGCGACATTCACCGTTTTGTGATTGCTGTCTGCCATTAGCGCTTGCTTGGGGTCACGCACATCCAGTGTTACGCTGGCGGGTTGGCGGTCGTTGTTTAGCACAAGCAGGCGACAGACACCCTCATTGGTCAGGCGGTGGGGGCGCATATCGCTGTGGATACCGGCAGCAGGAGTTGGTCGATAAGTGGCTGCTTGAGAAACGGATGGGGGTGCCGACCAGGCTGGCTCAGAAGAGGTGGGCTGGGGCATGGCCGGCAGCGGTGGCAGCGTAAGCGGGCGGGAGGGCGTAGACTGCTCAACCGGAGCCTGAACTGCGACCGGAGCCTGGGCTCCGGCCAACGGCTGTGTTGCTCGCCGCCAGGCCAGGGTAAAGGGACCAATTTGCAGCTCCTGGTGCATTTTCCAGTTGACGGCTACATTGGCGGGCAGCCGTGCTCCGCCTAAAAAGGAGCCGTTGGTGCTGCCTAAATCGACCACGTACCAGGCCCCGTCTCGCTGTTCCAGGCGCAAGTGTTGGCGAGAAACGGCCGTTTCCGGCAGGGGAATATCCGCTTCATCAGAGCGGCCCAGAATCAAGGGGGACGACAGCATCTTGCGCGTATAGGGCGTGTCGGTTCCTTTGCTGATCACCAGCCGGTCGGCATTGTCATCAGGTGCTTCCATGTCCAATAAAACCTGTGGCAGATGCTCCTCAACTTTAGTGACCAGACTGACCATATCACTTTCAGGTCCAAATTCGGCTGCGACCAGATCGGCATCCATATTCTGGGCCGCCTGGCGCAGTGCCTGCCCCAATTCTCCCCCTGTCTGGTAGCGATCTTCCGGCTTTTTGGCCAACGCCTTGAGAATAATCTCGCTCACGGACGGGGGCAGGGCCGGCTGAACTAGTTCTGGCTGGGGCGGCTTTTCGTGTAGATGTTTCATGACGGCGTCGGTGGGCGTCTTTATATCAAAGGGGAGCTGACCGGTAGCCAGTTGGTAAAGGATAACGCCAAGAGAGTAGATATCGGAACGGCCGTCCAGCGGTTTGGCCATCACCTGTTCCGGTGACATATAGGGCAGCGTACCCATAAACGTGCCCGACTGGGTTTCAATGCCCCCCTCCAGTAGCTTGGCCAGGCCAAAATCAGTCATAACAGCCCGCAGCGGTGGTTCATCGGGCCGGTCTGGCCGATCCAGGCGAGTAATAATGATATTGTCCGGTTTGACATCCCGGTGGACAACCCCCTGCCGATGGGCATAACCCAGGGCATCGGCCACCTGAGACAGCAAGGCAAGCGTTTCATTCAGCTTGACTACCTGGTGGCGCTGGGCCAACTGCTTTAAATAGGCACCCAAACTGAGGCCCTGCACATAGGTCATCACAATGTACAGTAAGTCTGGCTGTCGCCCAAAATGATAAACGGCTACAATTGAGGGGTGATTGAGCCGGGCCGCAGCCTGGGCTTCTTGCTGGAATCGCTGCTGAAACTCCGGGCGGTTGGCAAACTGCTGGTGCATGATCTTAATGGCTACCGGCCGGGCCAGATTGATATCATACGCCCGGTATACAGTGCCCATTCCGCCACCACCGATAACCTCTACAATTTCATAATGCTCTATTTGCTGGCCAACCATTTCTGATGTCATTTTCTTGTTTTATCCGATCCGCATTCAGATATTTTAGGTAAGCGAACACTCACACAAAAGGTTTGATTTATAAGCAAAGAGACAACTATCTCTAAACATCTCTCGTACTGTCAAGTATACTATCCTCTAATTGTATGCCATTTAGCTGTTAGGGCAACGGGAGATAGCAAATGGATAATACAAAAAGGTAGAGTACAAATAAGAAGGAGACAAGCATGATAGAAAATAACAAAAAACTGCTGACTTGGATAGGCATTTCTATTTTTGTGTTAGGCGCAATCACAGCTTCCATCTACCAGGGCTTGCTGCTCTGGGGCCATTTAGAAGATACCCAATTTGATACCTCCGATCCTGCTTTAATGGTCGAGGAGCGTCTGAGAACGCTGCAATGTCCGCGGATTATAACATTGGATGAGGTGACAACGGTGAGCGCTGCTTTTACCAATCCAACCGACAGCAGCAGAATACGCATTGTCAGAACCAATATCAGTGAAGGCTTTGTCTCCCTGCGCCGCGAACTCATTACAAATCTAACTTTGTCCCCCGGGGAAACGCAGCGGCTAGAGTGGGAAGTCAGTTCAGATGATGCGGTATGGGGCCGTTTCATCTTTGTGCGGGTTCATGTTCTGCGCACATCGGCCCAACTGCCAGCACAAAGTGCCACTTGCAACATTCTGGTGCTAAACTTGTCAGGGGTAAGCGGCAGCTTGATTGCCAATCTATGGCTGGCCCTGAGCTTGTTAGGCCCGGTGCTTGGTGTGGGCATGTGGAGTCGACCCCGTTGGCCTCTGATAGAGGATGACAAAAAGCGGTTTTTTAAGATGGGTCTTATTGTCCTTTTTCTGTGGGCCGGTCTCTACTTTAGTATGGCAGGTTACTGGATACTCCATTTGGTCGTATTGGTGTTCTTGATCTTCATATTGTTGGGTATGATGACCAGTTTCATCGTATCTTCTCCTGAACTAATGTGAAGCCAACGTAAATATTAAGGCAATAAGCCGGTGACTTATGTTAAAATAAATGCAGAGAGTAATAGATAGGTGTTCTAGCCTGGCCACTCACCAAAAATGGGCCACGGCTAGGCAGCCTGAGGTGGACTTGATCAGTATACCATAATGAGTGATGTAAAAGCTGTAGACACAAATTTAACTGACCTTTTGCGCCAAGCCCTTCCCAATCTTAGGGATGAGGATATTGTGACATTAAGCCGGGCGGCTCATATTAACAGCTATCCGGCCGGCACAGAGCTAACTCGCGAAGGCGAAGAAGGCCATACCTTTTTTGTGCTGGCGGAAGGCAACCTGGATATTCTGGTGCGGACCAGTGATGGGCGATCCATTTTAGTTGATCATATTCATCCACCGGCTTACTTTGGCGAGATGGCTTTCTTTGGTGAGTCAGTACGAATGGCTACTATACGAGCGCAAACGCCGTGCCGCACTCTGGAAATTGATGAAGAAGATTTTATGCGCGTGGCTCAGGGCAATCCCAAGCTGTTACAAAGTTTGCTGCAGCAGATTATTGGTCATCTGCGCCGCAATGATCGGGCTATTATTCGGGAAGTGAATGCCAAGAATGAGGAGCTGGAAAAGGCTTATGCTGATTTGTCAGAACAGGAATCCCTGCGCAGCAGATTTATCACTACGCTTTCCCATGAATTTCGAACACCGCTTACATCAATCCAGGGCTTTATTAACCTGATTAGTCAAGGGGCGATTCAGGGCGACTCGCTCAAAGCCGCTATGCACTCTATTGGCCGTAATGTGGAGCGGCTGGTCGGGTTGACAAATGATATGCTGGTGCTGTATGAAATGCACCCGACCCGAATGGATTTTGAATATATTAACGTGGCCGATGTGGTGGTGGATGCCCTGAATATCACGCGCAGCCGGCTTTCTGTCCAGCCGACAGCTATTACCCTGGACATCAACTCCGATCTGCCGGAAGTATACGCCGATGCTCGTGCCCTCTCGCTGGCGCTGCAAGCAATTATGGAAAATGCTTTCAAGTTTGACCCCAAAAAGCGCCCTGTTTTACTGCGTGTCTATACCAAAGCCGTAGAAAACGGCCGTGAGGGTCCTCACGTGGCTATAGACGTTATCGACCAGGGCGTGGGCGTTCCCGACGCTGAGCAGCAGCGTATCTTCGAACCATTTTATCGCCTGGAGTCTGAGGGCGGTGCCCATCTTTTCCCCGGTCTGGGCATTGGCCTGACGCTGGCCCGCTTTGTGGTGGAACGCCACGAGGGCCAGATTTTGATTGACAGCCAGCCCGGCCAGGGCAGCACCTTTACCGTTCTTCTGCCGTCAGGCCCCGGTAAATAAGGCAAAACCAGGCAATAGTTGCACCGGCTGTTAAGAGATGTTATCATTTAACGCCTAGCCCGCGCTGCGGGCTATCTTTATGCTTGAATGATAACGGAGAGGTCTTATGTCTGACTTACTATTAAAAACATTCGATAACGAAATACGGGAAGAGTTCCCTGACCTGCAGGTGGGGGATAGTGTAACCATCTACGTGCAAATTAACGTTGGTGAGCGCAACGAGCGTGTGCAGATGGTACGAGGTACGGTTATTCGGATGCGCGGCAGTGGTAACAACTGCTCTTTCACCGTGCGCCGTATTGCCGCCAACGGGGTGGGGGTGGAGCGCACCTTTTTGCTTAACTCCCCCCGCATTGAAAAGATTGAAGTGCATCGCCGTGCCTATGTGCGCCGTGCCCAACTTTATTACCTGCGTCATCGTACCGGTAAATCGGCCCGCCTGAAAGAAAAGCGGACATTTACCAAAACAAGGTAGCACAGTACGGGCTACATTTAGTCATCAGATACGGGGTGAAAGGGTAACTTCCCTTTCACTCTTTTTGTATTGAACAGCGGATTAGGAAATGAACGGATTGGAAAGATGTCGTTACCTGCCGGCCCATCACGCAAACCATTAATTGGTTGTACTACCTATAACAAAACGGCCGATCAAGATCCGCCAGTTCAAATTGTTGGCCTTATGCCGGCCTATATCAAAGCGGTGGAAGCGGCCGGTGGTCTGCCTGTGCTGATACCGTTAGGGTTGGCAGAGGCAGATCTGGAGGCTATTTTTGAGCGACTGGATGGGCTGCTGCTGCCGGGAGGGGGAGATATTGATCCCGGTGTATATGGTGGGCAGATGGATCCCACTATTTGGGGCGTTGATGAGGATCGGGATCGGGTGGAACTGCTGCTGGCCCGACAGGCGGCCAGAGGACAAAAGCCGGTGTTGGCCATTTGCCGCGGACATCAGATTTTTAACGTCGCCCTGGGGGGTACTCTTTGGTCAGATTTACAGACCCAAATACCGGATTCCCTCAAGCATGATTATTACAACATTCGGCCGCGCAATGAGTTGATCCATGATGTGACCATTCAGCCCGGTTCGCTGCTGGCCCGCAGCCTGGGCAAAACGACGACGATGGTCAACAGTCTGCACCATCAGGGCATACGCCAGTTGGCCTCCCGGTTAACGGCCGTGGCTACCGCCCCTGATGGATTAATTGAAGCAACTGAACTGCTCGATCATCCTTTTGCCCTGAGCGTGCAGTGGCATCCCGAAAACCTGGTAGGCGATGACCCGGCCATGCTCGATTTGTTCCGGGCCTTTGTCAGCGCTTCGGCCAATGGTATAGGATGAATGAAAATCCGTCGTCTCCCCTTGACTTGATCAGGGGCCGTCGCCTGTGGTCATTTTTAGCGGTGGGTGCTAGATGAGAGAGTCGGCCATCGGCGTTTTTGATTCCGGTATTGGCGGACTGTCGGTGCTGCGCCATTTGCAACGGCTGTTACCCCATGAAGAGTTTATCTACCTGGCCGATCAGGCCCATGTTCCCTATGGTCCGCGCACACATGAAGACATTCGCGCCCTGAGTGAAGGCGTAACGCGGGCGCTGCAAGCCCAGCCCATCAAGCTGTTGGTAGTGGCTTGTAATACCGCCTCGGCCGCCGCCCTCTCCTATTTGCGCCACCAATTTTCTGATTTGCCTATCGTGGGTATGGAACCGGCCGTAAAACCGGCCGCCATGCAAACGCGTACGGGCAAGGTGGGGGTGTTGGCTACGGCCAGGACCTTTGAAAGTCAGCGCTATGCCAGTCTAATGGCCCGCTATGCTCAGGAAGTCACGCTCTATGAAAATCCTTGTCGGGGATTGGTAGAGCTAATTGAGGCGGGGGCGGTGGAGTCAGAAGAAACGGCCGTTCTCCTGCAGCAGATCCTGACCCCCATGATAACCGCCGGCATTGATACGCTGGTCCTCGGCTGTACCCATTACCCCTTTGTGCTGCCGCTGCTCAAACGCCTGCTGGCCGCGGCCCCTCACCCCATTACGATTATCGACCCCGCCCCAGCCGTGGCCCGCCAGACACAGCGTGTACTGACCCGGCACGATTTGCTCACACCCCGTACTACGCCCGGTTTCACCCGTTATCTGACCACCGGCCCGGCCCCAAACCTGGCCCAGGCGGTTGAGCAGTTATTGGGAGAACGCGTGGCGGTAGAAACGGCCGTTTGGCAAGACGGAGTAGCGAAGTTGCAAAGTGGCGCAGTGGCAAAGTAACCCCCTCGCTACCCCGCCACCCCACCCCTTTGCCACCTTGCTACCTTGCCGTATAATCAACGCTGCCATGAAAAGACGCAACCCTGCCCGCTGGCGGGCCTTCGAAGCTCGCCTGACTCGTGAATCCCATATATGGTTGGCGACAGTGCGTGCGGACGGCCGTCCGCATCTGGTTCCCCTGTGGTATGTCTGGCTCAATGACAAACTCTACCTGGCTACCGGTTCCGAAACCCAGAAATTTACCAACCTGTACACCAATCAAAATGTGTCCCTCTCGCTGCCCGATGCCGTTAACGTCATCATCATCGAAGGAGAAGCCCACGTGGCCGACCGGCATACGGTTGAGGTTCTGGCCGATTACTTTTTCCACAAATATGAATGGGATTTCCGCTACGATGACGCAGCCGACTGGCGGCTCATTGAGGTCACCCCGCACAAAATTTTGGCCTGGGGTGATGGCTATGACGGGGAAGGGATTCGGGTATTGTGAAGGCAGAAGGTAGAGGGAAGAAGGCAGAATCTAACGAGAATCAAATTTTTATTGGCTATAATTGGGCATACCTGTTCAACCTTACCTTGAAATAGGACGCTATAATTCCGGACAAAAACAGCAACAGGTCAGTTTTTCCTCTGCGACTGTTTACCATTTCCGCGAATCTCACGTTCCTACTTTCGTAATCCATATTTTTCTTTAGGAGAGAACTGATGCGATTTGACCGCTTTACCGAACGGGCCCAAGATGCCGCGGCCCGAGCCTATGAAATTGTGCAGCGCTACCGCCATACCCAGGTAGATACCGAACACTTATTTTTGGCGCTGCTAGAACAAAATGAAGGGGCTGTGCCCCAACTCTTAGAAGACCTGAATATTGATATTAACGCCATCCGTGACCGGGTGGCCAATGAGTTAGAAAGCAGTCCCAAAGTAGCCGTCTATGGCGGTGGCGTGGGGCAAATTTATTACACGCCGCGCATTCGCACCATTTTGGAGCTGGCGCAAGGGGAAGCCAACCGGCTCAAAGATGAATATATTTCTACCGAGCATATTTTTCTGGCCATCCTGAGTGAGCGTAACACCCCCACAGCCCGCATTATGCAGGAGTTTGGCATTACGCGAGAGCGGGTGCTGGACGGTATCAAGGGGCTGCGCGGTGGCCAGCGTGTCACAGACCGGCAGGCCGAAAACCGCTACCGCACTCTGGACAAGTACAGCCGTGATCTGACCCAGTTGGCCAAAGAATCCCGATTAGACCCGGTAATCGGCCGTGACAGTGAAATTTTGCGCGTCATTCAGGTCCTCAGCCGCCGTACCAAGAACAACCCCGTTCTCATCGGTGAGGCCGGCGTGGGTAAAACGGCCATCGTCGAAGGGCTGGCACAAAAAATTGTGGCCAGCGACGTGCCCGAAAACCTGCTCAACAAAAAAGTGGTCTCTCTGGATTTGGGTGCCATGATCGCCGGCAGCCGCTTCCGGGGTGAATTTGAAGAGCGGCTCAAAGCAGCCATGGAAGAAATCCAGCGGGCGCAGGGCGAGATTATTCTTTTCATTGACGAACTGCACACCGTTGTTGGGGCCGGTTCGGCTCAGGGTGCCATGGATGCCAGCAATATGCTCAAACCGGCCCTGGCACGAGGAGAACTGCAATGTGTGGGGGCTACCACCCTGGACGAATTCCGCCAATACATTGAGCGTGACAGCGCCCTGGAGCGTCGTTTTGCGCCCGTTTTTGTCGATGAGCCTTCTGTGGAAGATACAATTGATATGCTGCGTGGTCTGCGCGGCCGTTATGAAGACCATCACGTTGTTAAATATTCGGACGAAGCGCTGGTGGCCGCCGCCCGCTTGTCTTACCGCTATGTGACCGACCGGCGGCTGCCCGACAAGGCGATTGACCTTATCGACGAGGCAGCAGCCAAACTGCGGGTGGCCCTGCACACCCTGCCCCCCGATCTCAAAGAGCTAAAAATGCAGGTGGATAAACTAACGGCCGATGAGGAAGAGGCCCACACCGTGCGCGATTACGAGCGGGCCGCCCGCCATCGCTCTGACCGGCTTCGGCTGGAAACAGAGTTTCAGGAAATGCGAGACAAGTGGCGTTTAGAGAATAAGCTGGACGAGTATGTGGAAGAAAGTGATATCGCCGAGGTAGTTGCCGCCTGGACCGGTATTCCCGTCAATCAAATGATGGAAACGGAAGCAGTCAAACTGTTGAACATGGAAGAGCGACTGCACGAGCGTATTGTGGGCCAGAATCGGGCTATTGAAGCCCTGGCCGATGCCATTCGCCGCAGCCGCTCCGGCTTAAGCGATCCCAATCGACCCATCGGTACGTTCATTTTCCTGGGCAGCTCAGGCGTCGGTAAAACGGAGCTGGCCAAAGCCCTGGCCGAATTCCGGGTTTGACTCCACCATCTATTTTCTGCCCAATGGCAGGGTTTTAGCGGGTTCCCGCATTTCAGACTGGGATGACCTGCCCCAAAATACCCGGCTGGTTGTGGGATATCAGGGCCCTTTTTTTATCACCAGCGGTAAAACCGCCTACAGGATTGCCGGTCAAAAATACAAAGACCGGACAACGGTTTATT
>JAWOIM010000005.1:0-3905 GCA_046484685.1 Chloroflexota bacterium
TATGTAAGGTGTAGGGCGTAGTACGTAGTACGTAGTACGTATTGCGTAGTACGTAGGGTGTATTGCCTAGCATATAAGACTTATGGTATGTTCATCATACTACTGATTACCGAATACGGATTACCGATTACTGGTTACTGAACTCGTAACCTGGAGTGATGGTTATGTTGCGAAAAATAATGTATCTTTTCTTGATCCTCTTCTTTATAGTGGGATCGCTGGCGGCTTACAGCGTCTACGTCAGCATCAACACGACGCGAGACGTGATGTCACCCGTAGGCGACTTTGTGCGCCAGTTGGCCATTCCGGCCACGCCCGTTATTTTGCCCAACCCCAGCGTTATCGTCAACCAGATTCAGGGCGAAGCGGAACTGGTGACGGTCAGTATGAAGCTGGAACGAATTGTCACGGCCGAACGAAATAACGAGGTGTTGTGGGGCATGATGGGCGAATCGCTGCTTTTTGTGGCCCATGGCCATGTGGAAGCAGGCATGGATCTCTCCCAATTACGGGAAGAAGATATCGTGGTGGTTGACCCCGATACGGTAATGATCAACCTGCCCCCGGCCCGTATTTACGAAGACAAACCAATCCTGGACACAGATCGCTCGTATATAGCCAGCCGCAGCACCGGGCTGTTGACTCGTGCCGATGCCCAACTGGAAACAGAAGTGCGGCGCGTGGCCGAGCAGGAATTGTTGAATGCGGCCCTGGATAGTGAGTTAACAGTGGAAGCCCAACGGCGTGGTGAACTGGTGGTAGAAGCGCTGGTGCGGGCCTTTGGATTTACCAATATTATCTTTACCGACGGTCCACCACCTCCGGTAGACCCCTTTGAGCAGCAGATCCCCAAAGGATATATTTTGACGCCGGCCCCAACGGCCGTACCGTTGGGAACGCCGACGCCAACTCAGTGAAACGTGATGCGTGAAACGTGATGCGTGGACAGTCCATCAGTCACGTTTCACGCATCACGACTCAATCTACTTCAACCGGAATCTCATCAGCCGGTCGCGGCCCGGGGTCATCCAGACCGGTAGACGTCATCGTTTGTAAAACTTCCACATCCATGTGGCCCTCGCAAAGAATATGGCAGGAAAGCCGGAATTGACCCAAATTGCCGGTACTTTCCAGCTTATCTTTTTCACGGGGATGGTAGCTGTCCGGTTCCCCTTCATTAAACTCAACGCGGCAGGTGGTACATTTGGCTTTGCCGCCGCAGCGGTGCAAAATGTCAACCCCGGCATCTTTAATTGCCAAGACCAGACGCTGGCCGTCCGGCGCATCAAATGTTTTTCCAGCAGCAGTAATTGTGGCCATGAGTTCTCCTTAATTTTTATGAGAAGCGGTTCAACTTTTTGCTGTGCAACTTGTTTGCCAGAGAAAAAGTTGACCGCCTCGTTTAATAATTAGAGTAAATAAAATAGGATCCTCGAGATTTCATGGGGTCTGACGTGGCACGTATGCTACGTGATGCGTGAGGTTTCTCTGGTCACGTTTCACGTTTCACGCATCACTGCTTGTCAACCCCTGAATTACCAAAGAGCCCTCTTCATTTTATCACATCTTGATGGCGGTCTCTACTCAACTCTGTTGGCCACTCTCTGGTGACCACTGCCAGTCATACTCCATGTAGTCGGCCGTTCCCTGGGCAACTGCCCCATCTAATAGCTGGCCAACAATATACAGGCTCATGTTGATACCGGCCGAAATACCGCCGCTAAGGACAATACGGCCGTTATCGACATACTTTACATCACGCACCAGCGTGGCCGCCGGGGCCAGTTGAGCCAACAGTTCAAAGCCGGTGTGGTGGGTGGTAGCTTGCAAACCGTCGAGCAGGTTAGCTTTGGCCAGCAAATAGGCCCCGGTACAAACAGAAAGCAGCCGCTCCACCCGGCCGGCCTGCTGCTGAATATAGTCGATGACGGCCTGATTATGCAGTAACGGCCGTGTTCCCCGCCCGCCCGGAATCAACAAAATATCCGGCTCAGGAGCGCGGATCAGGTCATAATCAGGGATAACTTTCAAGCCATTGCGGGCCAGAATGGTGCGCTGTTCCGGCGCAATCAGGTAAACATTAAAAAATGTGTCGCTGAAATGGTTGGCCACATTAAAAACCTCAAACGGGCCACAGAAGTCTAATACTTCCACATCATCAAAAATCATGATGGCTACATTGCGCGTCATGTTCCCCTCTCAATCTTTTGCTCCAAAGAAGCTAACGCCTGCTCCAGTTGTGTCTGGCGCAGGCTGTTGGTCATGTCGCCGCGGGTGCGTTCCAGGACCGCCCGGACGGTGTCGGTACGTCGACGCAGCCCGCCCGTGACATTGTCGCTGAAGTCAAAGGTGACCAGAATGCTGTAAATCTGGTCCATTGCTTGCAATAAATTTTCGGCATCGTCACTGTGATCGTGGCGAATGATATCCAGGATGCGCCGTCGCAGTTCAGTGGCCGCTTCGGCCAGCCCATTGAGCCAGGTGTTGTCTTCGGCCCCCAGCTCAGTGGGCGTAGGCAGCGGCCGCTGGCGCACCAGGGCGTAGGTCAGGTTGGCTTCTACAAATTCTTTCATAGCATCCTGGGTGTAGCCGGCATAATAGAGGCTGGGATAAGGGGAGACGTCGCCCACCAAATCATCGGCGGCCGTTTTGGCTTTGGCGATGAGGGATTCGGCCGTTTCCCATTCCTCACGATGCACGGCCCGGATGGCGCGGGCACAAATACCTACCAGGGCACGAGAGCGAGTATAAGCCTGGTCGCGGGCAGCATTCACCTGCTCCATCTGCTCCCGAATCTCGTCGGCCAGTTGGTCAAGGTCGTCTAAAGTAATCATAAGGTTCCTCAAGGGAGCGCAGTGGCGCGGTGGCGCAGTAGCGCGGTGGCGAAGTGGCGCGGTGGCAAAGCAACTCCGCCACTCTGCAACTCCGCCACTCTGCAACTTTGCCCTCTGCAACCCTGCCACTTCGCCACTCTGCAACTATGCTACTCATCCTCCCCCTGCTGCGGGAAGCGGAAAAAGCTGTCGGCCAGATTGGGACCTTGCTGGGGCAGGCGGATTTCGCCAAACTGTCGCTCGTAGTTGGCGATGTTTTGGGCCAGCGCCATCTGAAACATTTTGGCGTGCATGGGGGACATGATGATGCGGGATTGTACGCTGCCACGGGGCATCCGGGGCAGCACCTGGGCAAAGTCGAGAACCAGCTCGGCCGGCGTATGGCTGATGAAGGCCAGGTTGGCGTAAACGGCGCTCAATTCTTTGGGGATGTCGATGGTGATCCGTTTTTGTTCTTGTCCGGGCTGAGGATTAGGGGGGCTGCCACTTTGGGCTTGATTGCTCATGAAACTCTCCTTACAAAAATAGGACACGGATTCACACGGATAAACACAGATTTCTTAATTTATCGCGGTGCATCGCATATCGTGGTATACAAACCTGCGGGAGGTTGGACTTTTAATGGTTAACGTGGGGTTGATTGTAGGGAGAGTTGAGGATTTAGGCAATAATTTAAAACGAGGGCAACCACAAGGGTTGCCCCTACCCCGATTATTTTGTTAAACAACAAGATATTCGATTAAAGGGGTTGAGGTTGGAAAACGGCCGTGTTACAATAACCCCATGAGCCATGCAGCCGGTTTTGAAGTAGTGGACCATACGGCCGATTGGTCGTTGCGGGTCTTTGGGCCGGACCTGGCGGCGTTGTTTGCACAGGCAGCGTTAGGCATGGCCGGTCTGCTGTTGGGCGAATTATCGGGCGAATTATCGGGCGATCTGGCAGCGGTGGAAGCTGAGGTAGAACGGCCGTTTGCCTTCGCCGAATTCGACACTGAATCGCTGCTGGTCGAATGGCTGAGCGAACTGGCTTATTGGGCCGAAACAGAACGGCTCATTTTCACCCAATTTCAC
>JAWOIM010000027.1:0-3869 GCA_046484685.1 Chloroflexota bacterium
ACCCCTCGAGGGGGTACTGAAAAGAATCCCGTTTGTCGGGGACCAGGGGTCAATTTATGGGCAAAATCAGTTCCACAGTAAATATCCGTAGCGAGGAATTTGCGGGTAACCAGAGACACATGCAGTCACTGGTCGATGATCTGCGCAGTAAGCTGGAAGCCATAAAACTGGGTGGTGGTGAAAAATACCAACAACGGCATAGTTCAAGAGGGAAACTGTTGGCCCGTGAGCGTATTGACGCCCTTCTGGATCCGGGCTCACCCTTTCTGGAATTATCTCAACTGGCGGCCTTCGAGGTTTACGATACTGAAATTCCCGCCGCAGGTATTGTTACCGGTATCGGCCGGGTTAATGGTCAGGAGTGCATCATTGTTGCCAACGACGCCACGGTTAAAGGCGGCAGCTACTATCCGTTAACGGTCAAAAAGCATTTACGTGCTCAGGATATTGCCGAACAAAATCACTTGCCCTGTATTTACCTGGTCGACTCCGGCGGCGCCAATCTGCCACGACAGGACGAAGTCTTTCCCGACAAGGAACATTTTGGCCGCATCTTTTTCAATCAGGCCATTATGTCGGCTAAAAACATTCCTCAAATTGCCGTGGTAATGGGTTCCTGTACGGCCGGAGGTGCCTATGTCCCAGCTATGGCAGATGAATCAATTATTGTCAAGGAACAGGGCACTATTTTTCTAGGTGGTCCGCCCCTGGTAAAAGCTGCCACCGGTGAAGTGGTGAGTGCAGAAGATCTGGGTGGGGCCGATGTACATTGTCGCACCTCCGGGGTTTCCGATCACTACGCCCAAAACGATCACCATGCGTTACAACTCACACGCCAGGCCGTAGGCCGTCTCAACCGCGTAAAACCTCTGAATATTGATATCAGGGAGCCCGTTGAACCCCTATACGACCCAGAGGAAATTTACGGAATAATTCCCAAAGACCCCCGTCAACCCTATGATGTACGTGAAGTTATCGCCCGTGTTGTTGATGGTTCCGAATTTGATGAATTCAAGGCTCTTTACGGAACAACACTGATCACCGGCTTTGCCAGGATATTTGGATACCCTGCAGGCATTATAGGAAATAACGGTATTCTGTTCGGGGAATCAGCGCAAAAAGGAGCACACTTTGTTGAACTCTGCGCCAAACGAAAAATCCCGCTTATCTTCCTCCAGAACATTACCGGATTTATGGTTGGCAAGCAGTACGAAACCAGCGGTATTGCCAAACACGGTGCAAAAATGGTCACCGCAGTAGCCTGTGCCAGGGTTCCCAAATTGACTGTAGTTATCGGCGGCTCATTTGGTGCCGGCAACTACGGTATGTGTGGTCGAGCCTACGAACCCCGCTTTATGTTTATGTGGCCCAATGCCCGGATCTCCGTAATGGGGGGTGAGCAGGCGGCTGGAGTATTGGCTCAGATCAAACGCGACCAAAAAGAAAAACTGGGAGAAGAGTGGAGCAAAGAGGAAGAGGCCCGGTTCAAACAACCAGTTCTTGAGACCTACGAAAAACAGGGACACCCTTATTACGCTTCCGCCAGACTGTGGGACGACGGTGTTATTGATCCGGCAGAAACTCGCATGGTGTTGGGGCTGACGCTTTCGGCATCTCTCAACAAATCTATAGAAGATACTGATTTTGGTATTTTCAGGATGTGACCAACAGCCTATGACTGAGCAAAGAGTTTTAATTCAAACATGCGAGCGTGGTATCGCCACCGTTACCCTCAATAATCCGGACAAGCACAACGCCTTTGACGACAAAATTATTGAAGAACTGACGGCGGCTTTTGAGCAGATCAATAACAATAAAGATGTGCGCGTGATGATCCTGGCGGCCACCGGTAAAAACTTTTGCGCTGGTGGTGACCTGGCTTGGATGAAGCGCATGGCGAGCTACTCTTATGATGAAAACATCAAGGATTCAAAAGCCCTGGCAAAGATGTTCAAGGACCTGAACTTTCTTGCCGTACCAACCATTGCCCGTGTTCAGGGTATCGCCTTTGGCGGGGGAATGGGGCTTGTCAGCTGCTGTGATATGGCAGTGGCAACACCTGACGCCAGTTTTTCACTAAGTGAAGTCAAGATCGGTTTGATACCTGCGGTCATCAGCCCTTACGTGGTTGCTGCCATTGGCCAGAGGGCGGCCCGGAGATATTTTATAACGGCGGAACGCTTTGATGCCCAGACGGCTCTCGAGCTGGGCATGGTTAGCAACGTTGTAGAAAAAGAGCAGCTTGATCACGAAATTGACAAGCTGGCAGAAACCCTGCTGGCTAATAGTCCGGCCGCAATAGTTGGTGCAAAGCAACTGATCTTTGATGTTGCAGGGCGGAAAATTGATGCTGACCTGATTGATTTCACCTGTGAGCGGATTGCTGCGATACGTGTTTCCGCAGAAGGACAGGAAGGCTTAACTGCCTTTTTGGAAAAACGCAAACCGACGTGGAGCGTGTAATATAATGTTCAAAAAAATCCTGATTGCCAACCGTGGAGAAATTGCCTGCCGTGTCATCAGAACTGCACGTAAACTGGGCATCCTCACCGTAGCCGTCTATTCAGACGCGGATCGCGACGCCTTGCATGTCACCATGGCCGATGAAGCGATATATATTGGTCCATCTCCTTCACGGGAATCCTATTTGGTCGTGGAACGAATCATTGATGCGGCACTACGAACCGGTGCCGAGGCCATACATCCGGGGTATGGCTTCCTCTCGGAAAACGCAAATTTCTGCAGAGCATGTAAAGAAAAAAAGCTTGTTTTTATTGGTCCGCCCGCCGCTGCTATTGAGGCCATGGGTTCCAAGTCGGCCGCCAAGAACATCATGGAAAAGGCCGGTGTGCCACTGGTCCCAGGTTACCACGGTGAAGATCAGGATCCGTCTTTATTGAAAAAAGTTTCCGACCAAATGGGCTATCCGGTGCTGCTTAAGGCTACTGCCGGCGGTGGCGGCAAGGGCATGCGTCAGGTCTGGGCGGCAGAAGAATTCGAAGAAGCCTTGGCCTCTGCCAAACGTGAAGCTCGGAGCAGCTTCGGCGAAGATACCATGCTGGTGGAAAAATATTTGATCCAGCCGCGTCATGTAGAGATCCAGGTTTTCTGTGACCAGCATGGGGGAGCTGTTTATCTCGCCGAGCGAGACTGTTCCGTACAACGTCGTCACCAGAAAGTAATCGAAGAGGCACCGGCTCCCGGCGTGACTGATGCATTACGCAAGCAGATGGGCGAAGCGGCAACTCGAGCGGCCAGGGCCATCAACTACCAGGGCGCTGGCACTGTTGAGTTTCTGCTGGACCGGGCTGGATCCTTTTATTTTATGGAAATGAATACCCGGTTACAGGTGGAACATCCGGTGACAGAAATGATCACAGGTCAGGATCTGGTGAAATGGCAGTTACAAATTGCAAGTGGTGAAAAACTCCCCCTGACTCAGGAGCATATCCGTATTAACGGCCACGCCCTGGAAGCACGTATCTACGCCGAGGATCCGGCCAACGATTTTCTGCCGGCATCCGGCACCTTGACGTTTCTGCAACCGCCGGAAGAAAGCGATCATGTGCGAGTGGATACCGGAGTATTACAGGGCGATGAGGTCAGTGTCTACTATGACCCGATGATCGCCAAACTGATTGTCTGGGATGAAAGCCGCGACAAGGCTTTGCACCGTCTCACCAAGGCCCTTGCGGAATATCGTATTGCCGGCATGGCCACCAATATTGATTTTCTCTATAACCTGGTCTGCTGTGAAGCCTTCAAACGGGCAGACATCGATACCGGTTTTATTGAAAAGCACTATGAAGAGATCTTTCACTCCAGCCAACATGATATCTCTCAGGGTGTTGCACTGGCGGCACTTTATC
>JAWOIM010000029.1:0-8289 GCA_046484685.1 Chloroflexota bacterium
GGCAAATTCTGGCACTCCTTAAAAGCACGGACCGGGCACTCATAAATACAAATTGCCGGATCCAGCACATGTCGGAAAATGTGGCTGATGGCTTCATCTTCCGACAAAATATTTTTCTCACCGATATATTGATGGCAGCCTGTCGCTTCCATCAACTGTTGAATCGGATCGGCGACACGCACTAAAAAGACATCCCCCCCCTTGTCGCGGTAAGTACGCACCACGTTTTCTAGCATATGGATACCGCTAAAGTCACAGTGATTGACCCGGCTCATGCGAATGAGCAAAAAGCGCTGGCTGGGATTATTTTCAGCATAAGCCAAAATCTCTTCCTCCACATGCGTAACGGCACCAAAATAAAGGTCCCCCTTAATTTCCAGAATGGCTAACTGCGGACAGGGGTCCCGACCCGGCTGCTGGGTCAAGTGCTTAAAGTTTTTATCGGGCAAAACGGCCACAACCCGTGGGGCGCTCGTTTTCAGAATATAGGCACTAAAGGAGAGTAAAATGCCGGCCAAAATCGCAAACTCGATGGACAAAAAGACAGTCCCTAACAAGGTAAACAGCATGATAAGTGCATCTGAACGAGTTCCTTTAAGAATGCGTCCCATTTCGGCCCAATCGACCATGCCGTAAGCCACCACCAGCAGCACGCCGGCCATGGCCGCTCGTGGCAAATAGATAGTGAGAGAACCAATGGCAAACATCCCGGCCAGGATAAAAAGACCGGCACAAATAGCGGCAACGGAGGTACGCGCTCCTCCTTTCACATTAACGGCCGAAACAGAAAAGGAGGCCCCCGTGCCATAGCCGGAGAAGAACCCGCTGGCGATATTGGCCATCCCCTGCCCCACAAACTCCTGATTGCTGTCCAGATGTTGGCCGGTTTGCGTGGCCAGGGAGCGGGCAATGGCCGACGTCTGCACCAAACCAATGGCCCCCATGGCCAGGGCACCGGTAGACAGCCGGGCAATCAGGTTTAAATCCAGCAGAGGCAGTTTGGCCGGGGGGGGTAAACTGGCCGGAATTTCACCAATGACGGCCACGCCCTCCTGGCCCAGATTGAGCAGGAAAACGACAACAGAAACGGCCAGTATGCCCAGCAAAATGGCCGGCAGTTTAGGATAAAATTTTTGCACCAGAATGACAATGACCATCGTAGTCAGGCCCAGAACGGCCGTCCACAGATGCACATCGGGCAAATTGATCACAATGGCCCACAAATTGTCAATCATCGGGGCATTGGGCAAATTGATGCCCAGCAGCGGCTCAATCTGGTTAATGGCAATCAGGATACCGGCCCCGCCCGCAAAACCAACGATGACGGAGTGAGAGACAAAGTTGATCAACAGTCCCAGCCGGGCCAATCCCAGCACCAGTTGCAAAACGCCGGCCATGACGGCCATCATACCGGCTGCTATGATAAACTCCAGGCTGTTTGGCGCTAAAATATTGGTCAGTGAGGCGGCTACCAGCAGTGACATGGCATTGGTTGGGCCGTTGATCATATGATTGGATGATCCCCACAAGGCGGCCATGATGGAACCGATAATCGCCGTATAAATGCCCATGATGGGCGGCAGTTCGGCAATCAGGGCAAAGGCGATTGACTGGGGCAGGTAGACAACGGCCACACTCAGGCCGGCAGCCACATCCGGGCGCAAGTTGTTGAGGTCATAGTCGCGCAAGCGATACAAAGGCTGGCGCAAATAGCGCATGGCCGCAGCCAGGCCCGGCCCCATGTTAATTTGTGCGGGTAGTTTGGCAAACATAATTAGGAATTACGAATTACGAATTAGGAATTAGGAATTAGGAATTATGATCTTCGTAATTCGTAATTCGTCCCTTGTCCTTTCTTATGGGAGTGTACGACTTGGGGCAAGGTGCGTCAAGAGTTATGAGAACTCAATAACGCGAGCGGGGAAAACGTTAAGAATGTTGGTGTCGTAGTAGCGGGTCTGGCGAATGGCATCCTGGCGGTAGATATGGATGTGGCCGTGCAGCAGGTAACGAGGTTTGAAAAGGCGCAGGAAGTTGAGGAAAATTTTGAAGCCAATATGGGCCAGATCGGGCCGGTCGTGAATGCCAAAGGGGGGCGAATGGGTAACGAGAATATCGAGGTAACGGCCGTATTTCACCTTATTCCAATAAAGTTTAGGCAGCAGTTGGCCTACATGCCAGCGCATCTCCGCCTCCGAGTACATCAGCGGCGCGCCGGGCCGGTAGCGCATGGAACCTTCCAGACCGGCCAACAAGAGCTGTTCGACTTTGACAGCACGGCCATGTAAATCAACCCCCCCATGAACTTCGGTTAATACCCGTCCTTCAACAGTATACTGCGGCCCGCGATCATGATTACCCCGCACATAGACCAGGGGCACATCCAGAGCCGAAATTAAAAATTCCAGATAATAAAAGGGGAGATCGCCACAGCCAATGATCAGATCAATGTCAGGATAGGCATCTTTGACCTTGGGTTGGTAAATCGTATCCAACACCTGATCGCTGACGGCCAGGATTTTCATGGCGCGGGCCATTCCCGCTCCTGGTTTTGGGCCAGTTTGTCCAGAACGGCTTGCTCCAAATCAATGCCGCTGAGACTGGCCAGTTGCAGCAAATAAAGGGCCACATCGGCCAGTTCACCGGCCAGGGCTGCTTTATCGGCCGTTTCCTCACGCCACTGAAAATGTTCCAACACTTCGGACGCTTCCAGCACCAGGGAAATGGCTAAATTGCGCGGGGTTTGGGCTTTGGGTGAATCCTCGTCATACCAGCCCTTGCTGCCCACAAACTGGTGCATTCGGGCTTCTAGTTCTTTTAGGTCCATGAAAGAGCGTAGTGCGTATTGCGTAGTACGTAGGGCGTGTTTCACTACGCTCTACGTACTACGCACTATTTGCGATTACAGTTTAGCAGCCACGAAGGCCGCCAGGTCAGCCAAACGACAGGCGTAACTCCACTCATTGTCATACCAGGCGATCACTTTAACCAGATTGCCGTTAATCACGTCGGTGGACAAGGCGTCGATGACGGAAGATTTGGGGCTGCCGATGTAATCGGTCGAAACCAGCGGCTCTTCGCTGTAGCCCAATATCTTACCCAGCCAGCCATCCCCTTCAGACGCAGCTTTGAAGGCGGCGTTGACGTCATCAATAGAAGTGGAGCGGCTGACAACGGCCGTTAAATCTACCACCGAACCGGTCACCACCGGCACGCGGAAGGCCATGCCATTAATCTTGCCCTCTAGCTCTGGCAAAACAAGGCTGACGGCGCGAGCGGCCCCGGTGGTGGTGGGAATAATATTGGCCATAGCGGTGCGGGCGCGACGCAAATCCTTGTGGGCCGTATCCAAAATCATCTGGCCGTTGGTAATGGCATGAATGGTGGTCATGAGCGCCTGCTCAATGCCAAAGCTGTCGTTCAACACTTTGGCAGCGGGAGCCAGGCAGTTGGTGGTACAACTGGCATTGGAAATAACGGTGTGGTTAGCCGGGTCATACTCACCTTCATTCACGCCCATGACAAAGGTCGCATCTACCCCCTTGCCGGGAGCAGAGATAATGACTTTCTTGGCCCCGGCGGCCAGATGTTGGGCCGCGCCGTCACGGTCACGGAAGATACCGGTACATTCCAGCACCACATCAATCCCCAAATCACCCCAGGGCAGTTTGCTGGGATCGCGTTCGGCGTAGCTCTTGAGCCGCTGGCCGTTGACCACGATATCCCCATCTTGCACCTCAACCTCGCCGGGAAAACGGCCGTAGGTGGAATCATAACGCAGCATATGGGCGTTGATCTCCACGGGCATCAAGTCGTTGACCGCTTCGACAACCAGGTCACCCTCGTAATTTTCCAAGATGGCTTTGTATACTTGCCGGCCAATACGGCCGAACCCATTAATTCCGACTTTAATTGTCATAATTGTCTCCTTATTTACTTCTTACTTATTACTTTTTACTTCTTACTTCCTAATTGTAGCCTATCTTGCTGTAGATGAAATGTTTTTCATCACCCAGGCCTACGTCAAACCTCATCCTACAGCCTCTCTACTAAAAAAACCGAGTTTTTAGTTAAACAGTATCACAAGCACCAGAGTAGTTGACCTTGAAAAACTCGGTTTTTAGACCTTTTTTCAGCAGAGTCATGCATGTTCTATACTCATAATGGCCTGGGCCAGCTTGGTGCTGTCATGGCGCCAGGGGCGGGCTTCATCAACGAGATCGGCCGTTATCATTCTCACAGATTGGGGTGCCACCGGTTCGACAAAAATTGTCTGGCCGCCACCGGTATCCGAGGCAATAGACAGGTTGTTGTTGGCCAATACAATATCCAGAAAATTTGTGGGAATATGATCCAGGATTGTATCAACATGATCGGCTACCGTGTAATTATCCGTCTCTCCCGGCTGAATGGCAAGATTACACACATATAGTTTAGGTGCGCGGCTGCGGCTGAGGGCTTCGACCAGATCAGGCACGAGTAAATTGGGCAAAATGCTGGTGTAAAGACTGCCCGGCCCCATCACAATCAGGTCGGCCTGTAAAATAGCTTGCAGCACCGGCGGGTAGGCACGCACATTGGCCGGCTCCAGGTAGAGCTGTTGGATATGGCCATGGGCTTTGGGAATGGCCGACTCACCACTGATACGCTGTATAACGGCCGTTCCGTCCGGCCCCGTCACTGCCACATCAGCCACCAGCGTCACCTGCTCCAGCGTGGAGGGCAGCACCCGACCGCGCACGGCCAGCACCCGCTCGGCCGCCAGCAGCGCTTCATCAAAGCTGCCCATAATGCCCGTCAGTGCCGCCAGTAGCAAATTGCCAAAGGCGTGGCCTTGCAGATCGCCCGGCACCGGCGAACGGCCGCTGCCATTCTCCGGCAGTTGTTCCTCACCGGCCCGGCTGCCAAAACGATATTGCAGCACCTGGGTCATCAAAGCTTCATCCCGCGATAGGGCGGCAATATTGTTGCGAAAATCTCCCGGCGGCAAAAGGCCCAGTTCTCGCCGTAAACGGCCGCTGCTGCCTCCATCATCGGCCACGGTGACAACGGCCGTGATATTGCCCGTGTATTCCCGCAGGCCGCGCAGCAAATTGGGCATCCCCGTGCCGCCACCGATCACCACCACGTGCGGGCCTCGCTTGCGCCGGTGATATTCGTGCAATCGTTCTACCACCTGCTCATCAGGCTGGTGAAACGGGGCCACCAGATTCAAACCCATGCGCCACACCGCCACGGCAATTAAGACCAGACCCAACACCAGCAGCAGAACAATGCGCCAGGGCACCGGCAAAAACATCAGCATCAAATATTCATACAACTGGCGCGGCAGCCAGCCCCACCGTTCCAGCAGCAAGACCACATAAACCAGCCCTAGCCCGGTTAAGGCTGCCCCCACACCCAAAACAATCAGCCAGCGCTTTAGCCCCAGGCCCAACGTGAGCCAACGGCCCCCTAACCAGAGCCAACGCCGCCACAACATTCTTTTTTGTTTATCTTCCGTCTGTTTCATCGAGTTTTTCTTACCCTCTTAAACCTGCACACACAGATTGTAGCTATCCCCCATTAAATCGTCCACTTCTCCCACTGGCAGCGCACGGTTTTTCAGTTGTCCCTGTAGCCGCGATTTCCCAACGGCGCCGCCTACCTGGCGCACTCACACGGCGAGGTAAGGATACCTCGGCTACCATAAGGCACAATTGCCGACTACTGAAAAGCCCTGACTGGCAGCGCTTATAGGGCTGTGTTATGATTTCCCCAGTAGCTTCATAATTCATCATTTGACAGGAGACGCCATGCGCACTGTATATTGGGATTACGACAACGACACCGTAAAAATGATCGACCAGCGCCAGATTCCTTGGGAGTTGGTTATCGCCTCGTTTGACAACTACCATGATCTGGCCCGCGCCATCACGGAGATGTATGTACGGGGTGCACCGGCCATCGGCGCCGCAGCCGCATTTGGTATGGCCCTGGCTGCCCGCCAGAGCAAGGCTGCTGACCGGCTGGGGCTGCTGCGCGATCTGGAACAAGCGGGTGACGTTCTCAATGCGGCCCGACCAACGGCCGTTAACCTCTCCTGGGCTGTCGCCCGGCTGCTGCGTGTGGCTACCAACGAAGAGCTGGAAGGCGTAGCCGCCGTGCGTGACGCGCTCCTGGCCGAAGCCCAGCGGCTGGCCGACCAGGACGTAGAAATCAACCGGCGCATGGGCTACAACGGAGCCGCCCTCGTTTCGGAGGGAGATACGCTGCTCCATCACTGCAACACCGGCGCGTTGGCCACCGTTGATTGGGGCACAGCCCTGGGCGTCATCTTTGCCGCCCACGAGCAGGGCAAAAATATCCATGTGCTGGTAGATGAAACGCGCCCCCGGCTGCAAGGCTCGCTGCTCACCTGCTGGGAACTGAAGGAGCGGGGTATTTCTTATGATTTGATCGCCGACAATGCGGCCGGCCACTTTATGCGCACCGGCCAGGTCAATATGGTTGTTGTCGGCTCTGATCGTACGGCCGCCAACGGAGACGTGGCCAACAAAATCGGTACTTACAAGCTGGCGGTCGTGGCCAAAGAGAACGGCGTTCCCTTTTACCCCGTTGTACCCACCAGCACTATCGACCTGGACCTGGAACATGGCGACCTGATTCCTATCGAGGAGCGAGACCCCAATGAGGTACTGATGGTGCGCGGCCAGCCGATTGCCCCGGAGGGAGCCACGGCCCGCAACCCCGCCTTTGACGTGACGCCCCACCGCTACGTCACCGGCATCATCACCGAAGCGGGCGTTATTTATCCGCCCTTCAAAAAGAATGTGCGTGAAACGGTAGAACGGGCACGGCAGGAACAAGGGCTAGAGTAAGTAAAACGTGAAACGTGATGCGTGAAACGTGAGGGCTTTTCACGCATCACGTTTCACGTTTCACGCAAGCCCATAAATCAGGAGAAAATTAGTGAGTGACATACCGGTAGTTATCGTCTGTGGCGGACAGGGCACGCGCATGCGCGGCTCGACAACGCGCAAAAAAGAGTTGGTAGAAATTGGCGGACGGCCGATTTTGTGGCACGTCATGCGTATCTTCTCGGCCCATGGTTTTAACCGTTTTGTGCTGACGCTGGGGTATGGGGCCGACCAGATTCGTCGCTATTTTGCCGAGTATGAGATGATGACACGGGACGTGACGCTGACGCTGGGTGAAGTGAGCAACGGCCGTTCTCCGCTCCATTTCCACGACCAGCCGCCTCACGATCCCTGGCACGTTTCTCTAGTCGATACCGGCCTGCACACCGAAAAAGCCAGTCGCATTGCACGCGTGGCCGACTACCTGGACGGTGACCGCTTCTTTGTCTCCTACGGCGATGATGTAAGTGATGTGGACCTGACCAAACTGCTGGCCTTTCACCGGGCACACGGCAAATTAGCAACAATAACGGCCGTGCAGATCACGTTACCCTATGGCGTGGTCGAGGCCGATGAGGCGGGCTTGGTGTCGGGATTTGTGGAACGGCCGTTGCTTCCCTACTGGATCAACGCTGGCTTTATGCTCTTTGAACGCAGCGTCCTCGACCTGATGGCCGGCGACAATGTCAACCTGGAAACCGACATATTATCCACCCTGGCCCAGCAGCAGCAGCTTATGATCTATCGTCATGATGGCTTCTGGCAGTCCATGAACACCATGAAAGACACCCTGCTCCTGGAAAAAATCTGGCAAGAAAATCCACCCTGGAAAGTCTGGTAGCTACCTGAAGAAACCGGGTTTTTAGTAGCCTGCCCTCCTTGATGCCATACCATAGAAAAAAACCGGTTTCTGGCTCAGTAGTAATTCTGCCAAACCCACCCGGCAGAATCGTTAATTAAACCTTTACAAACACTTAACAGCCCCTTAACCGTACAGCCTACCGAAACAGCCTGTCCATATTGCCGGGAAAAGGGGGCGTGTTATAATCAAAAAAACTGCGGTATCTGCGTTAATAAGCGTCCTGTTTTAGGAGAACTATATGGCCACACAGACACAGACCCAGGCTACAACCACAGCAGCCCCAACCGGCATTCGTCCCACCCTTAGCTTCATGGAAACACGCCGGGGCCGCAAATTACGTGAAAACATCACCGCCTACCTTTTTTTAACCCCCGGGCTTCTGATCATTTTCACCTTTGGCATCTTTCCCATTTTTTATGCGGGCTATGTCAGCCTGTTCCAATGGCGTATCCGCCAGGGTGAATATCTTGGTTTAGTCAACTTTGTAGATGCTATGGGAGATGTGGCTTACGTCGCTTTAGCCTTGTT
>JAWOIM010000049.1:0-4219 GCA_046484685.1 Chloroflexota bacterium
AACAATACGCAGCGGGGCTGCTTCGCCCGTTGCGCTTTCTTCTTCCCGCCACAGACGAAGCATGAAGATACGGTAGACATTTAGACCATTCACAGCCCATATCTTAAAGGGGCGACGTGTTCTGATCGTGTATTTTTCGTGTATTTGCATACCAGTTAGGGCAGCAATCTGGTAACATTAATGGATGAAAATGACGGACGACCGACGACGGATGACGGATAGCGCCCTTCCGTCTTCAGTCTTTCGTCCTCCGTCTTATTTACGAAGGAGGTTTTCATAACGACCACAAACACCATTCCCTTGCAGATCCGCTGTCTGGGGAAGACCGAAATTCTTTACAAGGGCGACCTGTTGTCCGCTACGCTGTTACGCAAGGCGCAGGCCCTGCTTATCTACCTGGCCCTGGAACCGGGTCTCCACGAGCGGGACGCATTGGCCGCTTTACTGTGGAGCGACCTGCCCGCCGCCAAAGCCCGGACCAACCTGCGCACCGTTCTGAGCCGTCTGCGCCCCCACCTGGCTGACTACCTCAATGCCAGCCGGCGCACCATCGGTTTCGTACCGGGTCCGGATGCCTGGGTAGATGTCATGGCCTTTGAGCAGGGCGTGGCCTCGGCGGTGTTGACGGTGCAGCGGGAGGCGTTGACCCTCTATCAAGGGGAGTTTCTGGCTCAATTCTCTGTGGGTGACGCGCTGCTCTTTGAGGAATGGGTGCTCTTCCGGCGGGAACGGCTGCGCAGCCTGGGCCTGGACGCCCTGGCCGGGCTGGCCGAAGCGGCCCTGGAGACCGCCGATTATGCCCAGGCTACGGCCGATCTGCGTCGTCTGCTGGCCCTGGATCCCTGGCGCGAAGCGGCCCACCGCGCCCTGATGCGCGCCCTGGCGGCCTCTGGCGACCGGGCCGCCGCCCTGGCCCAATTTGAGCGCTGCCGCCAGACGCTTGGGGAGGATTTAGGGGTGGAACCGGCCCTGGCCACGGTCGCTCTGTATGAGCAAATTAAAGCGGGCGAGATACCGGGGACGGTGGACGATGGACGATGGCCCCTGATTAAATCAGGGGTGGACGATGGGCGGAGTGTCGCGCTGGGCGGGTTCGCCCACAATTTGCCGGCGCAAACCAGCCCGTTTGTCGGACGCGAGGCCGAATTGACCCAAATCGGGGAACTGCTGGCCAACCCGGACTGCCGTTTGCTGACTCTATTTGGGCCGGGCGGTATGGGCAAAACGCGGCTGGCCTTGCAGGCTGCACGTCAGGCACAGGCTGCGTTTGGCGGTGGGATTTGCCTGGTGCGGCTGGAGGCGATTGAAACGGCCGATTTGCTGATAACTGCTATTGCCGATGCTCTGACGCTGCCCTTGTCCGGCAAACAGACCCCAAAGGTACAGTTATTGGCCTACCTGCAAGAACGGCAAATGCTCTTGCTGCTGGATAATTTTGAACACCTGCTGCCCGGCGGCGATTTGCTGGTGGATCTGTTGCAAGCGGCTCCCGGGTTGAAGCTGCTGGTCACGTCACGCGAAGCGCTGAATCTGTACGAAGAGTGGCTGCTGGCCGTTGAGGGATTGGCTTTTCCGTCGCCAGAGAGCGCGGCCGCTGCCGAAACGTTTGACGCCATTTCGCTTTTCCACCAGCGTGCCCGGCGCGTTGACTTGAGCTTTTCGCTGGCGCAGAATGAAACGGCCGTTATCGAGATATGCCGTCGCTTGTGGGGGATGCCGCTGGCTATCGAGCTGGCCGCCGCCTGGGTGCGCACCATTCCCTGCCCCGAGATTGCCCGCCAGATCGCCGCCAATCTGGATATTCTGGAAAGTTCCCTCCACAATAAGCCGGCACGCCATCGCAGTATGACGGCCGTTTTTGACCATTCCTGGGCACTGCTGCGGCCGGCCGAACGGCAGATGGCCTGCCGGCTCGCCGTTTTTCAGGGGGGCTTTAGCGCCACCGCCGCCGCTGAAGTGGCCACCGCCACCCGGCGCGATCTCTCGGCCCTGATAGACAAGGCGCTGCTGCGCCTGACGGCCGGCGGCCGCTACGAATTCCACCCCCTGATTCGGCAATATGTCGCTGACAAACTGGCCGCCCAACCGCAGGAAGAGGCTGAGACCAAAGCGCGGCACAGCCACCTGTTTGCCGCTTTTTTACAGGCGCGTGAGCCACATTTACACGACGGCCAGCAGCAAACTGTCCTGGCTGAAGCGTATCAGGAAATCGAGAATGTGCGCGCCGGCTGGCAGTGGGCACTGGCACAGGCAGATACGGCCGTTCTGAGCGCCTACCTGGAAACGATGGCCAGCCTCTACCTGGCCCGCAGCCAGTTTAGCGAGGGACAGGCTGTGGTCGGCCAGGCGGTTACCGTTGTGACCGGTATGCCGGATGAACTGATTTTGACGGCTCGGCTGTTAACCTGGCAGGCCCGCTTTGATATCCTTTTGGGCCATTATGATAGGGCTGAAAACTGCCTGCGGCAGGCGGTAGACAGCGTACGGCCGCTGCGTGAGCCACGTCTGCTGGGGCGGGCGCTGGCCGGCGGCCTGGGCCAACTTTACCTGCGCCGGGGGGAGCTGGCGCAGAGCATTGACTACCTGCAAGAAGGCCTGCCCCTCCTGGAAAAGGCACAAGATTGGTCCGGCCAGGCAGAGGCGCTCTTGCATTTAAGCACGGCCCGTTCTTTTGTGGCCGAAAGCGAGCAGACGGAGGTAGAGCAAGCCCTGGTCATCTATGAGCGGTTGGGCGACCGGATGGGCATGATTCGGGCGCTGATCCAGTTGGGCAACGGCCATAATGCCCAGGGAGCGTATGAAACGGCCGTCACTCACTACGAGCGCGGTTTAGCCCTCAGCCGGGAAATCGGCGACCGCCAGACGGAGGCTTCTTGTCTGATTAACCTGGCCGTCATTGCCAAGCGCCGCCAGGAGTACGAAAAGTCCCGCGAATTATCAGAGCGCAGCCTGGCCATTTTCCGGGAGACGGGGGCGCGGCTGGGGGTGGCGGCGGCCTTGAACAACCTGGGCGATCTGGCCCATTTGAGCGGCGAGCCTAAGGCGGCCCAAAGCTGCTATGGGGAAAGCCTGGCCATCCGTCGCCAGGCCGGTGACCGGCTGGGCGAGGGGCTGGTCTGTCACAATTTGGGCCGGGCGGCGCTGGCGTTGGGCGACCGGCCGCTCGCCGCTGCCTATTTGAAGGCGGCGCTGACCATTGCCGCGGACATTGACTCGAAGCTGTTGCTGCTGCAAGTGTTGGTAGGGGTGGCCCATTACCTGGCCCAGGGGAGTGAGCGGGCGCGGGCGGCGGACATCCTGGCGCTGGTGGGCAGCCATCCGGCCAGCAACCAGCAGACGCGGGAAGAGGCGCTGGTTTTGCGGGAGAGGTTGGCGGGAGAACGGCCGTTGGGGGCAGCGGCAGCCGGGGCCGGGTCGGAGGCGTCGCCTGACTTGAGCCAGATGGTGGGGGATCTGTTGGCGGAGCTTTAGTCCACTACTGAATAAGGTCGACCGTTAAACCGCATTCAGCTATACTGATTTTTTGGCAGAGGCAAGAGGAGAACGGCCGTAGCGCCGCTATTTTTGAATATGGCAATGAAAGATTCACAACCCAACCATCCGCCCCTGGTGTGGCATTATCGACTGCTGTGGGTGATTGTCCTGGTATCGCTGCTGCTGAATGTGGCCCTGGCCGCTATTTTGCTTAATGTTCGCGCCCAATGGCAGACAGGGGCCACAACCCTGGCTACCGCCCTGGACACGATTGTCCTTGATGACATCGAGCTAAACGTCACCATCGACGAAACGGTGCCCATCAGTTTGACCATTCCCTTCAGTGATACCTTCAGCGTGCCCATCCGTGAAACCATTCCCGTGTCCACAACTATTTTGTTTGAAGATCTCATTCAGGTGCCGATTGACGCCGTTATCCCTATTGACACCGATTTTATTGTTCAGGTAGATATTCCCCTGGTGGGCCGCACCGGGATCCCCATTCCTATTGTCACCACTATCCCCGTCAGCCTGACCGTCGATGTCCCCATCCGCCGCCTGATTCCCGTGGAAACAGAGATTGAAGTAGATATTCTGGTTGATGTACCCGTTCAAAGTGAGATTCCGATCAATACCGACCTGCCGGTTCAACTCGACTTTCCGGTTACCATTGCTCTGGACCAGTTAGGGCTAGATTTGCTGCTAGATCAGCTGCGGGATGCCCTACAACAAGTGAGCGGCCCCG
>JAWOIM010000131.1:0-8847 GCA_046484685.1 Chloroflexota bacterium
CACGCCAGTGCCCACGCCAGTGCCCACGCTACGGCCGTGGACCAACCGGACCAACTGCTGGCCCAATATGCTTTTTTACAGGCTGATTTTGACGGGGGTCTGGCCCTGTATGGGGCCAACGGTCGTTTACTGGCAGCAACGGGCGACTTCGACTGGCCGGCTGAATGGGCCGTGCCCGCCACAACCTACTCCTTTTCCGAACCGGTTAGAGATGATGCTACGGAACAAACGCTGGTGCTGGTTGCGGCCGCAGCCCCAGATGGTTCGGCCGCAGTGGGCGCTTTTTCCCCGGCAGAACTGGCCCGCCGTATCCAACTGATGGCCTTGAGTAGCCACGAGGCAACGGGGGCATTCTTGCTCGACAGCCAGGGCCGGCTTCTTTACCAGGCCGGGGTGTTGTCCCAGCCACTAATAGATCCCGACCAACATCCTGGAGCTGCCGGTGCGCTGCGGGGCGAAAGCGGCGCTATCTACGTCAGCGACGCTGATGGCGAATATGTGACGGCCTTTAGCCCGGTCACAATGACCGGCTGGGTTTTGGTGATTGAAGAACCGTGGCAGGCGGTGGTCACGCCCTTGTTGCAAACAACGCTGCTGGTCCCCCTGCTGCTGGCCCCGGTATTGTTGGTGGCCTTTTTTGCCTTATGGTATGGGGCGCGGCAGATTGTACGGCCGTTGCAGTTGTTGGCCGAAAAAGCAACGGCGTTAGGCTGGGGGCAGTTTGAAGCCATTGAAGAGCCGGTGGGGGGTATCGCCGAAATTCAGCGGCTGCAAACGGAGATGGTCCATATGGCCCGCAAAGTCAAGGCCGCCCAGCAAAGCCTGCGTAGTTACGTGGGGGCTATTACCAGCGGCCAGGAAGAAGAACGCCGCCGCCTGGCCCGTGAACTGCACGACGATACCATTCAATCTCTCATCGCCCTCAACCAGCGGGTACAGTTGGCCCAGATGAGCCTGGATGGCCATCCGGCAGCGGCCAGACTGGGCGAAATTGAGCAAATGGCCGCGCAAACGATTGCAGACGTGCGCCGTTTTACCCGCGCCTTGCGGCCCGTTTATCTGGAAGAATTGGGATTGGTGCCGGCGCTGGATGCATTGGGCCGTGATACGGCCGACATTTTGCAGATTCCTGTCAGTTTCGAGGTAACAGGAACGGTATATCGCTTGCGTCCGGAAGGTGAGCTGGCCCTTTATCGGATGGCCCAGGAAGCGCTCAGCAATGTGGTGCATCATGCGGCCGCCGGCCAGGTAATAATGCAACTCGCTTTTTCATCTGAGAGTGACAGGGTTACGTTGATAATTGAGGATGACGGCCGTGGATTTACCCTCCCAACCAGCCCGGCCGAAATGGCGCTCAAAGGACATTTTGGCCTGTTGGGCTTGTATGAACGGGCCGAGCTGATTGGAGCGCGCCTGACAATTGAAAGCCAACCGGGAGTCGGCACGCGGATTGCGGTTGAAGTGGTGATTGGTTAAGAGCGACACCTTATTTATTGGTAACTACTAACGCACTCTGGAGAAACCGGGTTTTTGACATACATTACGATTGCCGCACCAGAGAAAAACCCGGTTTCTGGCTAAGTTTTACATTTATTGGGATAAAAAGGGAAGAAAATGAAATATTCTGTTCCGTTTATACTTTTTTTTATGGCCATCTGGTTAACGGCCGTTGCTTGTAGCCCCAGCCAGCCCGACGACCCGGTTGGTGGGCAGCCGGTGGCTTCGATCTACGAGGAATTTGGCTATAACCATCTGCACGGCCTCGGTTATGATGCTGATAACGAACGGCTGCTGCTGGCCAGCCATTTTGGCCTCTTTGCCCTGACCGATGACGGGTTGTACCAGCTTGGCCCCAGCCGTGATGACTTGATGGGTTTTTCGGCCCATCCTGACGATCCCGCCGTTTTATACGCCAGTGGCCATCCCCAGGGTGGGGGCAATCTGGGTGTCATTCGCTCGGAAGATGGCGGCCAAAGCTGGCAGCAAATTTTTAGTGGTCTGGAGGGAGAAACGGTTGATTTCCATGCCATGACCGTCAGCCCGGCTGATCCTCAACGACTATATGGTGCCTTTCAGGGTCGTCTTTATGTGACTCGTGATGGCGGTGATAGTTGGCAGGCGGCCGCCGCTGAAGGGTTGCCCTGGCAGGCCGGTTTTTGCTGGGGTGCGCCCTGCCTCACGGCCGATCCGGCCGATCCTGATCTCGTTTATGCGGGAACGGCCGAAGGTCTTTACCGTTCTCAGGACGGTGGTGAAAGCTGGTCACTCCTGAGCGATACGGCCGGCGCGGTGGCCAGCCTGGCAGTCGATCCCCAAAACAACCGGCGGCTGTTGGCCCACACCGAACGCGACGGCATCGCCCTCTCTGAGGACGGCGGGCAAAGTTGGCAGCCGCGGCATGAGGGCATTCAGCTCAATGAGGCTGAGTACGCCTTTGTTTTCACCTTTCACCCGCGTAATCCGCAAATCCTCTTTCTGGCCACTGTGGGCAACCAGGTCTACGGCAGCCAGGATGGCGGCCAGACCTGGCAGCAGCTTATGGAAGGAATGAGGTAAGAGATATGCGATATGAGACCGGCCTATTTTTGATGTTATTTCTGTTGCTGGCAGCCTGCACCGCAGCCCAGCCGCAGCCTATGGACAACATGGGCCGCATGGGTGATATGGGTGGCATGATGCAGCGACATATGGCCCCCTTGCCGTCGGAATATGCCGGCCTGACCAATCCGGTAACGGCCGATTCCGACTCATTGGCGGCAGGTCAGGCCCTTTACGAAGCCAACTGCGCCGTTTGTCACGGTGACCAGGGAGATGGTGACGGGGCCGGTGCGGCCGCTTTAGACCCACCGCCGCCGCCGATCAACCATACCGCTCATATGCTGTCGGATGCCTACCTCTTTTACCGCATTAGCGAGGGGGGAAATTTTGATCCCTTTAACTCCGCCATGCCGGCTTGGGATGACAGTCTCAGTGAGACGGAGCGCTGGCACGTTATCAACTATATGCGTTCTTTTGAAGATGGCAGCATGATGGGTGGCGGTATGATGGGCAGCGGCGGCATGTTGGGTGGTGGTATGATGGGCTGGTGGTGGCTTTTAGGCTGTGGGCTGGCTATTCTGCTGCTGCTGGTTCTAATTGTGGCTGTTGTCTGGCTTATTCGTCGCTCGGGTAAGGGGAAAACGGCCGAGTAGCAACCATGCAGACCCCATCCCATTTTTTAATAACGGCCGTTGTCAACCACAAACTCAAAGAACGGGCCGTTGCCGTACACAGCAAAGCTCTGCTTGTTGGCTCCGTTCTGCCGGACATACCTTTCTTTCTGCTGACGATGGGTGGTGAAATCTACTATCGTTGGTTGGCTCCCTTGCCGGTCGAGGGCAGCATTATGGAATATCTGCACCTTGACCTGTTCTTTAATGACCCGGTGTGGATTATCAGCCACAATTTTTTCCACGCACCCTTCATCAACAGCCTGTTATTGTTGTTAGGCTGGTGGGGGTGGCAGCAGGAGTGGCGTTGGGGCTGGTCGCTTTTTTGGCTGGCCGTGGGTACACAATTTCATACAATTCTCGACATCTTCACCCATCACAGCGATGGCCCTCTACTCCTCTTTCCTTTTGAGTGGCAGACGCGCTTTGCCAGCCCTATCAGCTATTGGGAAGCTGATCAATATGGAGTGGCCTTCATGGTTTTTGAATACACGCTTAATCTGTTTATTGTTATTTATTTTTTACGCCAATGGTGGCTTTCTCGCTAAAGGAGTTTATGATGCAAGATCATTCAAACGATGACCACAACCACAACCATAATGGCGATCATGATCATGATCATGCCCATGCCCACAACAACGGTCACGCGCACGACGATAGCCATACGGATGGCGACAGCCATGCCCATAGCGACCGCCATGCCCATCATGCCGACCATACCGGTCATGAAGAAATGTTCCGCCGCCGCTTTTGGGTTAGCCTGGTTCTAAGCGTCCCCGTTCTCCTCTACACGCCCATGCTCCAGGAATGGTTTGGCTTTTCCATGCCTACTTTCCCCGGCAGCGACTGGATTGCGCCCGTACTGTCGGTGATTATCTTTGCCTACGGTGGTGTTCCCTTCTTGCAAATGGCCGTACCCGAACTACGCAAGCGGGAGCCGGGTATGATGATGCTTATCTCTCTGGCCATCAGCGTGGCCTTTGTCTACAGTCTGGTCACGCTTTTTGTCGATATTGGTGAGGGGTTGTTCTGGGAGTTGGTGACGCTGATTGTCATTATGCTGCTGGGCCACTGGCTGGAAATGCGCAGCATCCGCCAGGCATCAGGGGCGCTGGATGAATTGGCCAAATTAATGCCCGATGAGGCGGAACGGATTGGGCCAGACGGCCGTACCGAAACCGTTCCCATCAGCGACCTGAAAAGCGATGACTTGCTGCTGGTGCGACCGGGAGCCACCATCCCGGCCGATGGTGAAGTGACGCAGGGCAAATCGGACGTCAATGAAGCGATGGTGACGGGTGAGTCCCAGCCGGTCAAGAAGGAGGTGGGCAGCCGGGTTATTGGCGGCACGGTTAACGAAGGAGATGGCAGTCTGCGCCTGCGCGTAACGGCTACCGGCGAGGAAACGGCCCTGGCCGGCATTATGCGCCTGGTAGATGAGGCGCAAAAGAGCAAATCTAGCACCCAAATATTGGCCGATAAAGCGGCCGGCTGGCTCTTTTATATTGCCCTGGCGGTGGCAGCGGTTACGGCCGTTGTCTGGACCTTGATTACCGGGTTTAATGCTGATGTGGTGGTGCGGGTCGTCACCGTCCTGGTCATTGCCTGTCCCCACGCCCTGGGGCTGGCTGTTCCCCTGGTAGTAGCCATTACCACTTCCCTGTCAGCCAATAATGGCATTCTGATTCGGGACCGGCTGGCGCTGGAAACAGCCCGTCAGATTGATCTGGTTATCTTTGACAAGACGGGGACGTTGACCAAAGGAGAGCAGGGGATCGTGGCCATCCAGACCGCTGAGGAGATGAGCGAGAACGAGGTCCTGGCTCTGGCTGCAGCCGTCGAAGGGGATTCGGAGCATTTTATCGCCCAGGCCATGCGGGCTGAGGCGGAGGAACGAGAGTTATCGCTGCCGGCCATCAACGAGTTTGAAGCGTTGAAAGGGCGCGGTGTGAAGGCTGTTTATGAAGGAAGCGAGGTGTTCGTCGGTGGTCCCCGGCTGCTGGAGATGTTGGAGATAGAACAGCCTGCCCTGAGCCGGTCGCAGGGGCCTGCTACCATGACAGACTTTGCCGAAGAGCAGGGAGAAAAGGGGCGGTCGGTCATTTATCTGGTGCAAAACGGCCGTATTAGCGCCGCCTTCGCCCTGGCCGATGTCATTCGCCCTGAAAGCAAAGAGGCCGTGGAACGGCTGCACCAGATGGGAATAGAGGTGGCCATGCTTACCGGCGACAGCCAGGCCGTAGCCAACGCCGTCGCCGCCGAGTTAGGTATTGACCATGTATTTGCCGAAGTGCTGCCCGAACACAAAGATGACAAGGTGATCGAGTTCCAAAAGCAAAACCGGAAGGTGATCATGGTGGGGGACGGGGTCAACGATGCCCCAGCCCTGACCCGCGCCGATGTGGGCATAGCCATTGGCAGCGGTACCGATGTAGCCGTGGAATCGGCCGGCATCATCCTGGTACAGAGCAATCCGCTGGACGTGGTGCGGGTAGTGACCCTCAGCCGGGCCAGCTACCGCAAAATGGTGGAAAATCTGATTTGGGCCACCGGTTACAATGTGGTGGCGCTGCCCCTGGCGGCCGGCGTGTTGGCCCCCGTGGGCATTCTGCTCTCCCCGGCTGCCGGTGCTGTTCTCATGTCGGCCAGCACCATTATTGTAGCTATCAATGCCCAGTTGTTACGCCGGGCAATCTAAAACGTGGCCCGCGAAACATGAAATGCGAGAGCAATTACTTTACTCGTGACAATTTGGCCTCTAGCATTTGTTCCATCTCGGTCATAGCCTGCTGGAGGTGTGGGTAAAGCAGCCAGATCGTCATCAGACCAAACCAGGCCCCGGTAAAGAAGCGCAAAAAAGGGGTGCTTTCACGTAAGGGGAAGATACGAGCGATAAGGGCGGCCAGGCCTACAGGTGCAGATCCGTCCAGGGGCGTGGCCAGGTAGCCAAATAGCTGGCTAAAGCCGTCTAGCCCAATTGGACCCATGCCAATAATGAGAAAGAGCCAAAAGGGGAGGGGGCTGATTTTGCGCCGCCGCGCCAGCAGCCCGTACAGTAGGCCTCCCACTAAAACAAAGCCATAAATTCCTATATCACGGATACATAGGGCTATTTTATACCCCATCACGCTGTTGCCCGTAAAACGGCTGTCGGCTGCACTGAAAGCAAGCCAGTTTTCCAGGGGTACATCGCTATAGCCGGGCAGTTGGTCCAGGTAAGCATCAATAGAGCGCAAATCGGTGCCCGCCATTTCACGCGGGTAAGCATACTGCTCACCAAAAAGAAACAGGGAAGCAGACGCCTTCTGATGACACAGCGGCCGGTACAACGTATAAATCATCTGTCCGGGTCGGGTAGCACCCACGGCCATTAGCACGGGAGCCAGAATCGGCAGGCCCACATAAATGGCGGCCATGCTATTCAGAACGGCCAGCCAATGTTTACTAAACCAGTAAACAGCCCGATCAACGGCCAATACAAAAGTGCGCGTGTGTCCGGTAACGGGCTTCTTGCCCGCAGGAGGTGGACCCACAGAGGGTGGACCCACAGAGGGTGGACCCGAAGAGGGTGGTGGGGAGTGTGCCATGAGCTTTCGTTACATTTGTTCGTCTTGACTTTTGTCACTAATGGGGCTGAGGCTGTCATGCTCCTCAAGCTGCCACAAAGTTATGCATAGACTGACAGAAAAAAAGCGTCAGGTATAGTGTCAAATGGCTGCGATCTGGCGGCTAACTGTCATATCAGCTCCGCCCAAAATTAGCAGAGGTTAAAAAAGATGTGACATACGTCACGCCCCAACTCCCTACGTGTATCACTCCCCGACAGCCCCCTAAAAGCGCATAATAAAGAAGGGCTTACTATATGTCTGGCAAGAGGCAAACGGCGAGCTTCAGGCCCACTGCACGAGTACATTATTATGATGATCATCTACTTTTTCTATGGCCTCTCTTTCTGGGGCCTCGGTTTAGCCGCCAGCCTGCAACTGCGCCGGGGCGGAGATCTGCCCCTACGCCGCCAGTTGCCCTGGCTGGCAGCCTTTGGGTTTGCCTACGGCACCACCGGCTGGTTGGATATGTTCATGGCCAGCGGCATGAGCCAGGAAGTTGATGAAATCTTAAAAATGCTTCGCATGTTCCTGCAGCCCACCAGCGGGCTGCTGCTGCTTATTTTTGGCTGGGGGATGTTAACGAAGATTACGCCGCTGCCGACCTGGACCCATCTGCTGCCGGGGCTGCTGATTGCGCCCATGGCCTTTGTCATCACCTATGCGACCACAACGTTTATTACGCCGTCGCCCCTGGAAATACCGATCGACATCTGGTCCCGCTACCTGCTTTATTTACCGGGCAGCATCATGGCCGGTATTGGCTTTGTGCGTCAGTGGCGCGGGCAAAAACGTGACGGGCTGCATGATGTTGCCAGCCTCATGCTGGCAGCGGGCATCGCTTTTTTGTTTGAAGCATTTGTGGTGGGACTGGTGGTGCCGGCCGCACCTTATGGACCGGCCTCTTACTACAATTACAACCGCGCCGTTCATGATGCCTTTATCGGTGAACAAATGGATGTGGCCCAACCCTATGGCCTGACCGGTTGGCTGGATTATGATTCCGTTTTGGAAGCAACCGGGCTGCCCATTCAATTTTGGCGGATGTTATCTGCCTTTGCCGTAACGCTGTTTGTGGTGCGCGGTCTGGGTGTTTTTGAAGCGGTGCGCCAGCGACAGCTTGAGGCACTGCAAGATGAGCGGGACCGGGCACAGCAGGCTGCTTTTGCGGCCCAGATTGCGGCCCGGCAAGAGGCCGAGAACTGGACCGATGCCCTGACCAGCATCAGCCGGCGCATTGCTGAACTGCATGATGTGGATGATATTTTGCTCTACATCGTGAACAACGGCCGTAACCTACTCCACTCTGATTTTGTTGGCCTGGCTATCTTGGATGGGGAGTTTTTGGATCTGGAGCTGAAATGTTTTGCTAATGAGACGGAAGCGACTGTGGTAAACACGGCCGTTAAAGTCACCAACAAGCTGATCCTGCAAAGTTTGCGGGGAAACAAACCATATTGTTCTGACTTGAATGAACCGACCGGCAGCTTTGAGGGTTTATCCGGCAATGACAAAAAAGGGGTCAGCGCTCTGGCCGTTGTCCCCCTTAGCCTGGATGAGAAACCCATCGGTGCCCTCTGGGTAGCCCGGTATACCTCAGCCCCTTACTCTGACACCGATCTGGTCTGGCTGGAATCGCTGGCCGACCAGGTGGTGATTGCTATTCAGCATGGGCTAATGACGTCGCAGCTTCAGTCGCTTTCCATTGTTGAGGAGCGCAGCCGCATTGCCCGCGAAATGCACGACGGGCTGGCCCAGGTGCTTGGCTATCTGAATTTGCAGATACAAACGCTGGAAGCCCTGCTCAAGCGTGACAAACGGACGGCAATGGAGCAGGAATTACGCTCAATGCGGCAGGCTGTACAGGTAGCTCATGCCGACGTGCGCGAAAACATTCTCAGCTTGCGCACAACCCTGGCCAACGAAAAGGGGTTGGTGTCGGCCATCCACGAATATTTGAACGAGTTCACCATTCAGACCCAAATTAAAACAACGTTTATTAATCACACAGAAGGGGCATTAGGGCTTTCCTC
>JAWOIM010000250.1:0-3379 GCA_046484685.1 Chloroflexota bacterium
AGCTTGTAGAGGAGGGAGAGAGTGGCTTCTTGTATCTGGCGGCGGGCGCTTTCGCTCTGGCAATCACGGCCGTGCCAGGCCCTGTCGGCTACAAAACCACCGGCCAGCAGGGGGTAAATCTGGTCGAAGACACGCTCTTTAAGCTGGTCGCCCACGACACGGGCGTAGGCGACGCTGCCGGCCTGCACCCGCTGTAAAAAGCTGTGTCCCTGGCTGTCGGGCACAAAGGCGGCCCGGCGAAAGAAGAGCCACCAGCGTTTGAACTGATCCAGCAGCTCGACCGGTTGGTCGGGGTTGGGTTGCAGGATGTCGAACAGGTCTACTTCATAGAATTCGGTGGCCGTGCCGGAGACCTGCCCGGAGTAGAGGCGCCAGAGCCGGCCGTTGGTCAAAATGCCCCAATTGACGCCAGTGGCCACCAGGTAGTTGACGATCTGGAAGCTGGGGTTGCTGTTGGTCCAGGCGTCCCGTTCGTCGGTTCGTTTTTGGGATAACGGCCGTTGCCAATATTTGGCGTCGGCCACGGCCACGGCGCGGGCATAAAAGGCGCGTTCATCCCCCAGGTGGCGGTCGGCCTCCTCTTTTTGGGCGGCGTTGGCAAAGAGGGCGTAGTCGGGCCGCTGCACCCGTCCCTGGCGGCGGATGCCGGCCTCGACGGTGTAGGCCCCGGCAAAACCCAGCACCTCCCGCAGCAGGGGCAGGATGAACTCTTCTTCGGTCTGGTCTTCGTTGTAAAGGGGCAGCCGCTCTTTTTGGGCCTGGTAGAGTTGGCGCAGGGCGGTCAGGGTCGGCCCGGCGTTCTCACGCCATTCAGGATGATCAGGCAGCCGGTGGGTCAGGTAATGGTGAGAAAAGAGAGATTTGCTGGTCTTATTGAGCATAGGGCATTATACCCAATGTGGGGGAGAATGGGCGAGAAAAGATTTATGGGGCGTGAGGCAGGCTTGTGCTGACTTGTACTGAGCGCAGTCGAAGTAGCGAAGCCGCAGTTGTTTCACGGAGAAAAGCAAAGAAAAAAGGCAGAATTCATCACGATTGGCTCAAATAATCAATAACGGCCGTTACCGACTCCAGCTTCAGTACCTTAGCGGCCAATTTCTGAGCCTCAGGCAGCGTCAGCCGGCGCACAGCCTGCTTAACGGCAGGAATGGCGGGGGCATTCATGCTTAGCTCATCCAGCCCCAGCCCCACCAGCAGCGGCGTGGCCAGTTCGTTGCCGGCCAGTTCGCCACACAGTCCCACCCAAATATCGGCAGCGTGTCCCGCTTCCACCACCTGCTTGATCTGGCGCAAGACGGCCGGCTGCAAGGCGTCGGCCAGATGATTCACCTGAGAATTACCCCGGTCGGCGGCCATCAGATATTGAGCCAAATCGTTGGTTCCGATACTGAAAAAATCCACTTCAGCCGCCAGTTGGTCGGCAATAGCCACAGCCGAAGGCACTTCAATCATAATGCCCACTTCCATACCACCGGCAACAGGGTGGCCTGCTTTCCCCAATTCTGTCCGGGCCTCTGCCAACAGGGCTTTCGCTTCACGCAGTTCAGCCAGCGTACCGATCATGGGGAACATCAGCTTGACCGGCTGCGGCTGCCCATTTTCAGCCACACTGGCGCGGCAAATGGCGCGAAGCTGTGTTTTAAACAGATCAGGATGGCCCAGACAAAAACGGATGCCGCGCCAGCCGAGGAACGGATTTTCTTCTGTACCCAAATCAATATAAGGCAGCGGTTTATCACCACCCACGTCGAGGGTGCGGATAATGACGGAACGGCCGTTCATATCTGCCAACACCTGGCGATACACCGCCAACTGCTCTGCTTCATCAGGTGCACTATTCCGCTCCATAAAAAGGAATTCGGTGCGGAACAGGCCCACGCCTTCGGCTCCATACTCCAGGGCCACAGCCACATCATGGGTGCCGCCGATATTGGCCCCTACTTCTATGCGGTGGCCATCCTGCGTGACGGCTTCCCCCTGCCCGGCCGCTTTAGCCGATGCCTGCTGTTTCAACCAGGTGGTCCGCTGTTTTTTGAGTGACTTTTGCTGCGCCTTGGTCGGCTTGAGCCAGAGCTGGCCGCTGCTGCCGTCCATGCCTACCACCTGACCCGGTTCCAGAACGCCTAGTTCGTGACCCAGCCCCACAATGGCCGGAATGCCCAACGCGCGCGCCAAAATCGCGCTGTGGGACGTAGACCCGCCTCGTTCGGTGCAAATGCCCTGCACATGTTCCGGGTTTAGCCGGGCCGTATCCGAGGGGTTGAGGTCGGCAGCCACCAAAATGACCGGCTGATCAAAGTCAAGCGAAGGCGCCTCCAAATCCATTAACTGGTGCAGCACCCGCTTGCCCACATCCAATACATCGGCAGCCCGGTTACGCATATAGTCGTCTTCGAGATCAAGATAGCTGGCGGCTACCTGCTCGATGGCGCTCTGCCAGGCAAATTCGGCGTTGACCTGCTGCCGGCTGATATGTTGCTGGGCAGCGGCTTGCAGGTCGGGGTCTTGCAAGATAAGCAGATGGGCGTCAAAAATGGCGGCCTCTTCCGGGCCAACGCGCCGGTTGGCTTCTTGTTGCAACTTTTGAATCTCAGCGGCGGCGGCGGCAACGGCCGTGTCCAACCGCTTCTGCTCGCCGTCACTATCCTCAATCTCAAGCTGCTCCACTTCCGGCAAAGCAGAACGATAGCGGTAGACGGGAGCGACGGCCACACCGGCCGACACACCAATGCCGGTTAAAATACCGTCTTCAATTTGTGGGGGCTGGGGTGTACCGGTCACGGTAGCAGCCTCGGCCATCTGGTCATCATCCACATCGCCAAAGTTATCATTGGCGAGGGACTGAACGGCCGTCAACAAGGCCACCGCATCGGGACCAACGGCCGTTATGGCAATCTCATCCCCCTGACGTACGCCGAGAGTAGCCACCTGGTTTATGCTCTTGGCATTCGCCTGCTGCTCTCCTTTAAGAATGGTAACTTCGGCCTGAAAACGATTGGCGATACCCACCAGCCGCGCCGCCGGTCGGGCGTGGAGGCCCAGCCGGTTGGGGACAATCAGGGTTAAGGTTTTGGTTGGGCCGTCTGGGGCAGCGCCAGTTGAAGCAGATGAAAATGAAGTCATTGCTTCTTCCCCAAGCTCTTTCTGTTTAGCCTGCAACGCGCCCCGGGCCTCGGCCAACACCTGGGCCACATCGCTGCCTGTAGCCGCCTGCACTACGGCAGCAATGGCCCCTTCCACCAGCGGGGCAGCACATAAATACACATTTTTGCGCTGCGCAGCCGGTAAAAATTCCAAGGCCATCTCGGCACTCATGACGGCGCTGCCCAGGTCCATGAGGACCACCACCCCGGCATCGCTGTAAACCCTCTCAATGGCC
>JAWOIM010000327.1:0-5294 GCA_046484685.1 Chloroflexota bacterium
AACGTCTTTTCTTTCAACGAACCAATCGGCATGTGCCCGGAATGTAACGGGCTGGGGCGCAAGCTGCAACCCATTGTGGAAAAATTCTACGATCCGTCCAAATCGCTGAACGAAGGTGCGCTCCAGGGACCGATATTCGACGACAGCATATACCCAACCAGTGGCTTCTTTGATAACAACAAGAAGCTGGCAGCGTTCACGGAGGAAGAGATGGATCTGCTCCTCTACGGCGAGGAGCAAAAGTTCGAGTATGACGGCATGAGCCGCACCTATCGCGGCGTGATCACCAATTTCACGCGCTCTTACATTGAGCGCGACCTGAAAACACGCTCCAAGCGAACGCAAGAGAAGATAAGGCAATATCTCACCGAAGGCCCCTGTCCTGCCTGCAAAGGCGCACGCCTCAACAAGGCCGTGCTGAGCTGCAAGATCAACGGCTACAACATCGCCGAGCTTTCTTCAATGGAAGTGGGTGAACTGATCGGTGTGATCAAAGGCATCAAAGTCCCGACAGCCAAAGAGATTGTGAACGACCTGGTGCGCCGGCTGCAAAACCTGATTGACATCGGCCTGGATTATTTAACGCTCAACCGTGAGACCGATACCCTCTCCGGTGGCGAAGGGCAGCGCGTCAAGCTGGTGAAACACCTGGGCAGCAGCCTGATCGACGTGATGTACATCTTCGACGAACCCAGTGTGGGTTTGCACCCGCGGGACCTACACCGGCTCAATGACATGCTGCAGAAACTGCGCGACATGGGGAACACAGTGTTGGTGGTCGAGCACGACCCTGACGTGATCAAAGTGGCCGATCACATTGTGGACCTCGGTCCGCACGCCGGCACTCAGGGCGGCGAGATCGTCTACGAAGGCAGCTATGCCGGTCTGCTCAAAGCGGATACACTGACCGGTAAGTATATGAAAGAGGCCATGCCTATCAAGAAGGCGTTCCGTCAGGCCAAAACCCACCTTGAATTGGGTAAGGTAAATGTCAACAATCTCAAGAATGTGAGTGTGGAGATCCCGGTGGGCGTGCTGACTCTGGTGACCGGCGTCGCCGGCTCCGGCAAGAGTTCGCTGATTAGCGAGGCTTTCGTCTCGCAATTCCCTGACGCCATTGTGGTCGACCAATCCGCCGTCGGCGCTAATCCACGCTCTAACCCGGCCACGTATACTGGTATCATGGACGATGTGCGCACGACCTTCGCCAGAGCCAACAAGGTGAACGCGGGTTTGTTTAGCTTCAATTCCAAGGGTGCCTGCGAGAATTGTAATGGCCTGGGCGTAGTGTACACCGACCTGTCCTTCTTTGAAAGTGTGAAATCACCCTGCGAGGTGTGCGGCGGCAAGCGATTCAAAGACGAGGTGCTGGCTTACAAACTGGATGGCAAATCTATCGTCGATGTACTGGAGATGACCGTCAGGCAGGCACTGGAATTCTTCACTATCCCGGAGATTACCCGCACGCTGCAGACCATGAGTGACGTCGGCCTGGACTACCTGACCCTCGGTCAGCCGCTCAACACACTCTCCGGCGGCGAATGCCAGCGCATTAAGCTGGCCAGCGAACTGCACAAGGAAGGCAGCATCTACGTGATGGACGAGCCGACCACCGGCTTGCACAAGTCGGATACGGCCCACCTGCTGGAGATGATGAACAAGCTGGTGGACGGCGGCAACACGATAATCGTGATCGAGCACAACATGGACGTGGTGCGCAACGCCGATTGGGTCATCGACCTGGGGCCGGAAGGCGGCAGTAAGGGCGGGCAGATACTCTTCGAAGGCACACCGGCTGACTTGAAGAAGGTCAAGCAGTCCATCACTAGCCAGTACGTTTAAACAAGAAAGTATCGTTTTTTCAACTCAAACCATGCAATTACGTATTGCTGTTCGCATAAACCTGGCGCAGCAGATCGTCTATAATGGCTTCTGGTATTGGTCACATCGACCGCAACAATCAGGCCATCCTTATCTTTGAACGTGGTCGCCGAAAGCTGCGGATTGCTGTAAACAAAGGTGGTGTAGCTCAGGCCATGACCAAAGGGAAAGAGAACCGGCTGTTCTTTGGCGTCATAGTATTGGCAGGGATTTGTCATCAGCGAACCGTAAAGCGGTGCTTGACAAAAATAGACCGATTGTTATAATTAACCGCAATGAGCAATAAACGAGAGCAAATTATCGCTACAACCTGTCACTTGATGGAGCTTCAAGGGTATCACGCCACCGGTTTAAACCAAATCGTCACAGAAAGCGGGGCGCCCAAAGGCTCACTCTATCACTATTTTCCGGACGGGAAAGATGAAATCATTGAAGAAGCGATCGCCCACACCAGCCGGATGATTCAGGAGCGGCTGCACGCCGGCATGGCCGCTGCAGAAAGTCCGGCAAAAGCAATTCCAGACTTTTTGCGCAACCTTGCGGTGCAGGTTCAGGCCAGCGGTTTTCAGGCAGGCGGGCCGATTACGGCCGTTGCCCTTGAAGCTGCCTCCACCAACGAACGGCTCAACGCTGCCTGCCGCGCCGCCTACCAGGCGTGGCAAGCAATCATCGAACAAAAGCTGGTGGACACAGGCTGCGACCCTATCCGGGCCCGCCGGTTAGGCTCAATCATCATTTCACTCATTGAAGGCGCAATTATTCTCAGCCGTACTGAGCGCAACGTTGGGCCGCTGTTAGACGCCGCCGTTGAGTTAGAAGCGCTGCTGTAGCACTCATTTTTTTGTCAATATTCTATACAGACTGGTCTATATTAAAAAATCGCCTAACTTCTCAACCACCCCCACCATCATGCAGCAGTTTATTACCAACTATGCGTTCGTTTGGCAGTAAACAAATACCCTTGGACGCATTTTTAAACACCCATTTTGGAGGTAACACAATGAAAGTAACTATTTTTGGTGCCACAGGCGGTACCGGACAGAAATTAGTGCAACAAGCTTTGGCAGATGGACATGCAGTCACCGTCTATGTGCGCAATCCGGCCAAGCTCAGGCAGCAGGACGCGCAGTTAACCGTTATTCAGGGGGAGATGCACGAGCCAGAGAAAATTGAGCAGGCGATTTCAGGCGCCGATGCGGTGATCAGCGCGCTAGGTCCGACAAGCAACACGCCAGAACGGCCGTTAACCAGCGGCATGAACCATATCGTTGCCGCCATGAAAAAAACGGGCGTCCGCCGCCTCATTGCCGCTACGGGGGCGGGCGTCGCCGACCCCAACGACAAGCCGCAGCTCATCGGGCGGCTGTTTGGGCTGGCGCTGCGCCTGTTCGCCCGGCACGTCCTGGCTGACAGCCGGGGCATGGTGGCCGCCATTCGCGGCAGCGACCTGGATTGGACGCTGGCTCGCGCGCCGCGCCTGCACGACAAACCCGGCACCGGCCAGCTAAAAGTAGGCTATGCCGGGCAAGGCCCTGGTACCCAACTGGCCCGCGCCGATTTCGCTCGCTTCATGCTGGATCAGGTGAGTTCAGACAAATGGTTGCAAAAAGCCCCCATGTTGAGTAACTAAATATGATACCAATCTCCCCCAACTGGGGGAGTTCAATATCCTCTGACCGGCCGATGTTCTTGAGAGCCGCCGGTTGTATGATTGAAGTTAGCCTCACTGTACTCAATCAATGATGACCAGGGCTTTAACCGGCACGTCGAAAGCGTTAAACCTGTCGCCTGGGCACGTAGCTGCTCTGGAGTCGGGAACGTACGCATGGGCAGGAAAAAATGGCCGAGACAGAGATTACATTTCACAACAATGTGGAGATCAGGGTGCAGGCGCAGCTATTTGCCGACGGCAGCCTGATCAGTACTTGTGTGGCCGGCCCTGGTGAGAGCCGCAGTTTACCGGCCGAGGTACCACCCTATGACGTCTACCTCAAGGACAGCACCACCGGCTGGGAACTGGCGCGCCACTTAAACAGTGCGGCTACAACCCTCACCCTGAGCCGCCATAAAGGGCGCTACCTCATTACCGGAAATTAAAATAACTCTAACTTCACCCCATATAGAGAAGGCAGCCAGTCTTACGACTCAGGAAATATGAGGCCGTGCTTCATCGCTTTTCGCATCAGAGCCGGCAGATCATTGACGTTGAGTTTAGCCATCAGGTTAGCCCGGTGCTTTTCCACCGTTTTGACGCTGATGGTCAGCAGTTCGGCCACAGCATTATTGGTATGCCCCTCAGCAATTAACTGCAACACTTCCTGCTCCCGGGGCGTCAATAAATCGGCCATAAGCTGGGGCGGATTGTTCGTGGGCGGGGCCAGTAAAATAGACATGACGGAGTCGGAAATAGCCGGGCTGAGATAGACTTCACCACGGCTGGCGGCACGAATAGCCAGCAGTAGTTCATCGGAAACAGAGCGTTTAAGCAAGTAGCCCCGTATGCCACAGTGCAAAAGCTGTTTAACCAGCGTAACATCTGAGTGCATGGACAAAATGACGATTTGAGTGGGCAGATTCAGTGTTTTGATACGTTCAGTGGCCTGCCGACCATCCAGACGGGGCATAGAGACATCCATGACGACCACGTCGGGCTGGAGTGACTCGACTAATGAGACAGCTTCTTCCCCATTAGCGGCCTCGCCAATGACCCTTATGTCGTCGGCTTTAGCCAGCAGGGCACCCAACCCCTGCCGCACCAGATGATGATCATCGGCGATAATAACGCGAATCATGCTTCCTCCCGTGTTGTTTGACAGGGAATAACGGCCGTTAAGCATGTCCCCCGGCCTGGTTTAGAATCAATATCCAGTTGACCCCCCAGCAGCAGCAGCTCGCCCATGCCTCTGAGGCCCATGCCATTGATTTGGGGGATAGTATCCGGCCATTGTTTGTCAACTTGAAAGCCCTGGCCATCGTCAGCTACCAGCAGGCTAATTTTGTCAGGGTCATGGCTCAATGTGACTTCGATCCGGCTGGCGTTGGCGTGTTTAGCGGCGTTGGTTAGCGCTTCTTGTACAAAAATAGATTCAGCCTGATTGGCGGCTACGGCCACTTCCTGCAGCAAACGCAGCCTGTCGCTCTCGCGCTGGAGGGCTTCTTCGGTCTGTTTACGTTGTCTGATTTGCTCTTTTAACAGAGTCAGCCGTTTTTCGGTGCGCTCTTCGAGAGCGATATAGGAAGCCTGTCGCTCGGCATAGGCGGCTTGCCACTCGGCCGTTGTCCAGTTCGAAGATGGTTTAAGATCAGACATGCTTTTAGTATAGCATAGAGATTTCTGTCTGAACAAGTATCTCTTCAGGTACAGAGTATGGCAGCGTTTTGTGGGAGACCTGACAGGTTTGGTGCAAGCGAAG
>JAWOIM010000330.1:0-12059 GCA_046484685.1 Chloroflexota bacterium
TGAGTGTGGAGCAGCTTCATTTGGGTTACCGCGACACAGCGCCGCTGCCCGGCATGGCCGCCGGGGATTGGGCGCGGATAACCATTAGCGACAGCGGCACAGGTATTCCTGCCACGACGCTGCCGCATGTCTTCGAGCCGTTTTTTACCACCAAAGGGCCGGGCGAGGGCAGCGGGCTGGGGCTGGCCCAGGTGTATGGCATTGTCAAACAGCACAAGGGATATATTGATGTGCAAAGCACAGCGGGCCGGGGCACAACCTTTACCATTTATCTGCCGGCTCTGGTCGCCACATCGCCGGCAGAAACGGTCGTGGCCCTACCGCCCGCGCTTCAGGGGCAAGGTGAGACCATCCTGGTCGTGGAGGACAATGAACTCTTGCGTGAGGCATTGGCCAGCACCCTGGTTCTGCTGAACTATAAAATAGTGACCGCCGCAGACGGCCATGAGGCGTTGGCCATTCTGGAACAAGATGGTGAAGGCAAGCTGCCGGGGTCGGCCATCGTCCTGGTCCTGAGCGATCTGGTTATGCCGAACATGGGAGGGGAGGCGCTGTTGCAGGCGATGCGCCTGCGCGGCCTGACCGTGCCATTCCTGATCCTGAGCGGTCATCCCATGGAAGCGGGACGGCGACAATCGCTGAAAGCCCAGGGCTGCGCCGGTTGGCTGCTCAAACCAATCGGGACGCAAGAACTGGCAACAGCCGTGGCGCAGGCCATGCCAGGCCGGCAGCCAGGCTCCTGATTTTAGCCTGTGAATTCCATTCACAGGTGTACTTTATCTCCCCCAACTGGCGGAGATAAAAATCCCCTGACCAGCCGATGCTGCCCGCAAGGGTTAACTGTATCATTGGAGACAACATGAGCAACACCATCATGTATGAAAATGACGGACGACCGAGGACGGATGACGGAGTAAGTCCTTCCGTCTTCGGTCCTTCGTCCTCCGTCCTATTTTCGAAGGAGAAAGATGATGAGTAAAGATAAGGGTAAGGACAGCAAAAAGAAGGACACAAAAAAACCTTCAAAAACCACAAAAGAAAAGAAGCAGATAAAAAAAGACAAAAAAGATAAAAAAGAAGGCAAGTACTCCCTGGATGATTAGTGTCTGTTCCCAAATAAGTTCCGCCTAAACCTGCGAGGTCTCCGAGTCCTGGCAGGTTTAGGGGGGACGGCTGTAAAAAGAGAGAGGGTTGATGGTAAATCGTCCCTGAAGGGATAAGGGAAAGAAGAAGAACTGATGACCGCTTATCCACCGGCGCAGCCGGAGAACTGGACGTTCTGGCGGGTAGCCTGGGCGACGCTCGTCCTGGCTGCTGTTTGCCTGAGTTTTTGGCTTCTTTATCGCTTTAGCCAGGTCGTTTTCATCCTGTTTGTCGCCATTGTGATAGGCACGGTGCTGCGCCCGCCCGTTGCTCGCTTGCAGGGGTGGGGGCTGCCCCCTAAAGCGGGGGTCATGCTTGTCTATTTGCTGCTGCTGGCTGCGCTTACCGGCTTTGGGCTGTTGTTATTCCCGTTGATTGCCGAGCAAAGCGTCACCATTACGGCCGCCGTACCCGATTATTATCACGACCTGCGCGAGTGGGTAGATGGCCATGCAAATCAATCGATTGCCGGCCTGAGCGATCTCATCCCCACCACCTTATCACTCCCCGACCCGGCGCAGCAGACGGGAGAGGAAATGCTGGGTTCAGCCGGGCAGGCGCTGGCGTATATTGGCATCGGCATTAAAGTCATCTTTACGGCCGTTGTTATTCTGTTGTTGGCCGCTTACTGGACAATTGACGGGCCACGCACCATACGCTCCTTACTGCGGCTGCTGCCGCGGGCGCAGCGCGAAAGCATTAGCGACCTGATTGCGGCCATGGAAACGAAGGTGACTGCTTTCGTTGCCGGACAAGGCGTTTTGATGCTGGCCGTCGGTCTGATGTCCCTGGTTGCCTATTGGTTTATTGGGTTACCGTATCTATTGGTGCTGGCCTTCGTGGCCGCGTTGATGGAGGCGGTGCCGATTGTGGGGCCGCTGCTGGGCGCTGTGCCGGCTGTATTGGTGGCCCTGACGCTGGGGCCGGACAAGGTGATTTGGGTCATTGTGGCCACGCTGGTCATTCAGCAAATAGAAAGCAGTCTGCTGGTGCCGCGCATTATGCGACAGGCGGTGGGTGTCAACCCCTTTGTCACCCTGCTGGCACTGTTTGCTTTCAGCTCTTTGTTGGGCATTGCCGGGGCGCTGATGGCCATTCCCATGGCGGCCATCATTCAAATCTTGCTCAACCGCTTTGTTTTTAAGCCGGGCACAATGGAAGCAGAGGTCTCAACCGGCCGCGATTATGCCAGCCGACTGCGCCAGGAAGCGCAAGAGTTGGCCCAAGATTTGCGCCGGCAAACGCGGCTGGTGCCGGACGGTTCGGCAGAGCAGGTGAAGCAGACAGAGCAGGTGATGGATGAGATGGAGACCCTGGCTGCCGACCTGGACAGGCTGTTGGCCCAGGCTCATCCTGCGGAGGCGAAATGACGAAGCAGATTGTGTGGCTGGGAACGGCCGTTATGACCACCCTGCTGGCGCTGGCCTTGCTGTGGCAGTTTCGCCTGGTGGTCGTCTACGTCCTGCTCTCGCTGGCCCTGGCCGCCGCCCTGCGTCCCCTGTTCAAACGCCCGGACGGCCAGCCGCTGGCGCTACGCCTGGCTCTGCTTCTGTTCTATTTGGCGGCGCTGGGTGGATTCATTTACTTGCTGGTTGCCGGTGGTGGCGCCGCCCTTCGTGATATTCAGGAGATAGCTCAGAAGGCAGCCCCATCGGATGCGATACCAGACCTGGCCCATCCCATGGCCCATGATGCCTGGCGGCTGCCGACCTGGTTTCAGGGGGGCGTGTTGCAAGAGGCGCTAAACACGCGGCTGCCCCCACCCAGCCAACTGTTGAACACCCTTATTGGTGACCAGGGAGATCTGGTAGTGTCGACCCTATTGGGTTTTACTCAAGGGCTTTTTAGCCTCATCAGCGGTTTACTTATCATTCTTTTTTTGAGTGTCTATTGGAGCCTGGACCAGAGTCATTTTGAACGACTCTGGCTTTCGCTGCTGCCGCCGGGGCAGCGTAAACAGATGCGGGATATATGGCAGACAGTGGAAGCGGATCTGGGACTTTACATACGCAGCCAGGCGGCCCAAACGCTCCTGGCCGGGCTGCTGTTGGGACTCGGTTACTGGCTGCTTGGCTCCCCCTACCCGGCACTGTTGGCTATCATTGGTGCCCTGGCGCTCCTGATACCCCTGGTGGGGCCGATCCTGGCGGTCATTCCACCCCTGCTGCTGGGGTTGTTGAGCAGCCTGCCGTTGAGTTTGGTAACGGCCGTTTATACCCTTATCGTCGTCATGGCGCTGAAATGGTGGATCAAATCACGCCTGGCCCAGCGTGGCGAGGTCAATCCCATGCTCACCATTGTCATCCTGATTGCCCTGGCCGATGCGTATGGTCTACTCGGTATTCTCTTGGCGCCGCCCTTGGCGGCCGCCTGCCAGATTTTGTGGACCCGTCTGATCGGCCGCCGTGCCGTTTCCGGAGCAGCGGCCGAGGTTTCTGATCTCAAAGAGCGGCAAGCGCAGATTCAGACCATCATTGTAGCCATGGAAGAGCCGCCATCATTAATTACCAGCAGCCTGGAGCGGCTGGCGACGCTAATTGAAAAAGCTGAACCCATGCTGAACGCGGTCAAAGAGCCAATCATTATAATACAGCCGACTGCCCCGGCTTCACCATCCTCAAGCCTGAAAGATTTCCTGAAATCGGTCGGATCCAAATTAGAGTCATGAATTATAATATCAGCCAGATTGTTCCGATAAGTAGGAGCAAGAGAAGAAGCGCCACACCGGCATAGCGCCAATAGCGTGGCGGTAGTTTACGTTTACGCAAAGTTGTGGAGTCGCTGTGGGCTTTTTCTTCAGCAGTGTGGGCGGCGTCTAATGCGTTGACCAGGTGATCGGCCGTTTCGTACCGGTTCCAATATTGACGCCAGAGGCAGGTTTTGACAACCCGGTAAGTCGCATCGGTCAGGCCCGGGCAGGCGATTGGCAGCGGAATTTCACGGGGCAGGTCGGTGCGCTCAAAAATGTCCCAGGCCGATCCGGGCAGGTGGGGGCGGTGGCCGGCCAACAGTTCGTAGAGAATAATGCCCAGCGAGTAGATGTTGCTGGGACCGGTAGGGACCTTGCCTTCAAGCTGCTCAGGTGAGGTGTAGTCGAGCTGCGCGGGTAGTTGTTGGGGATCAGTCGCGTTGGGCGCTGTAGGAACACCGGGCGCTGTAGGAACACCGAGGTCAATGAAGGTTAAACGGCCGTTTTCGCCCATGATCAGATTTGCAGGGCGCAGATCATGGTGAAAGAGGCCCACGGGGTGAGCAGCCGTCAGGGCCGAGGCCAGATCGCGCACAAGGGAGAGACGGGCTGGTACATCCGGCCAGTCACCGGTCTCACGCCAGGTTTCTATCTGTTGGGCCAGGGTGGGACCAGCGATATAGTCGATGATGGCATAGAGATGCTGCGGTTCGGCTTTTGCTACTTGTTGGCCACTTTCGCTGCTGGTCAGATTGGCTCGACCCACTTGCAAGATCGGAGCGATATGGGGGTGGTCCAACTGGCGCACCGTTTCCAGGCGGCGTTGGAAGCGGCCGGCCAACTCCTCATTTTCGGCTGCCGGTTGGTTCATGACCTCCACAAAAAGTGGCTGATCCAGCCTGGTGTCCTGGCCGAGGTAAAGCGTGGTTAACGGCCGTTCCTGCAGACGCTGCACCAATTTATACTGATGAATGATATGGTTGCTAAAATCTGGCACACTCATAACGCCCCCCGTTCACAAAAAACATGGATCCTGTTATCTAATAGGCATGGTGTTGTGGTGAGTGCAATAGAGAGCCATCAAAAACAGGTAATAAATGATGGTGAATAGATGAATTATACCATTATGTAGTTTACCATAAAAGTGGTTTGAAAAGAGACTCAATCTTCCGGACAGGCAGAATCGGCGGCACAGGTGACGGGAATGCCGGCACACGCATAATGGAGACGCATCCCCAGATAAGGAGAGGGATCAATGGTATTGTTAAAATCCAGTTCGTTCAGATAGTTGCCGCGGCCGTCATCCTGCACAATCGAAAAGTGGAGATGAACCCAGACAGGCCGCGCCGATTCGCCGTTGTAGTCGCCCGTGTAGCCCAGAAAAGTTCCCTGCTCTACAAACAGATCCCGTGTGCCGGGGGGGATGGCGTCAATAATAAAGCTGCTGCCGGTCTGGTCGGCCATATGGGTATGGTAGAGCCAGATTTGGCGGCCCGGCTGCAGCGGATCGTCCGGAATGCGTAAAATGAGCGAACTGCGCCAGTGGCTTTCGCGGGTCACGTAGCCATCATAGGCGGCATAGACCGGCGTCACGCCCGGCTCGCCGGGGCTAAAGATGTCGATTCCCTGATGGGGATTGCGCGGCGTGTAGGGCGCCCGTGGGTCGGCATAAAAGAGACCCACAAAGCCGTCGCTGGGCAAAATAAAGGGTGCCCCAGGACAGCTATCTCGCTGCACCGTAACCAGGGCTTCACGTGTGGCCGGCTCACCATCACGCCAGGTAAAAAAGGCCTGGTTGCGGGGGTCATCCGGCTGCAAGACAAAGGGGACAATGCCTGCGGCCCAATACCAGCCCGCCAGCAGCAGGCCCAGTAACAGCAGGACTACAGTCACCCAGCGTCGTTTGGTTCTGTTTGGTTTGTTTTCATCCATGAGTTCACTGAAAAAACCGAGTTTTTAGCCAAACGCCACCACAATCATCAGAGTAGTGGCCCTGAAAAACTCGGTTTTTTGACCTTTTTTCAGTAGAGTCATCCATACCAAATCGATTGTACCCGATTGGCCCTGCTCGAACAGAAAATTGGCCAATTACCACCAGTCGCGTTAAGATATGCAGCATCATTTTTGTGATGGTCCAAGTGAAGGAGACAAACCAATGAACGTGCAACACAGTGCCCCCGATTTGCAAGCGGCTGATGTCCTGGTTGAAGAACTTGTGGCAAACGCAGCCTTGAAATCAGAGCGTAAAGGGCCGGCCATGTCTGCCCTGACCGGCCTTAGAGACACAAAAGTACAGTTCGGCAATCCGCGCAGTAATTTGGTGGCCATTACGGCCGATCAGTTGCACGATTCTGGTATAGCGTTAAATAGTATCCAGCGACAGCAGCTACAAGGAGAGTACGACTTTTACTTTATGACCATTACTGTCGATATGCGGCCGCGCCCCGGTTCTCATTTTAGTGCCTTAGCTGCTGAGTTGAATTTTGGTCCCAAAGGAGAAGATGAACCGATTGTGCAATCAATTTTTCCCCACACAAGCTGGAAAAATGTGATGAGTTTTGGGGGCGGCATGAATCTGGGTTTGGATGCAAATCTCAATTGGAAAGTTGGTGTCGATACCTCCCGCTTGTCAGAACTGTATGAAAAAGCCCCCGAATTACGCGCCAATCTGGAAAACAGGACGTTGAAGCTGCCGCGTCCGGCACAAAATGGAGAGTCTGCCCATGAGTGAGGCTTATTACACATACCGCATCCGCATTGCCGGTCGAGAGCGGGTTCAGGTAGACAAGTTAAATCCAAAAAAGCAAAGCCTGGGACAGCCCAGCGGTACATTGGGCTACCAGGGTGACCTGAAGGCTGAAATTGATGCCCTGGTGGCTCAGTCGCATGCCGGTGAATTACAACAGAGCGCGACGGTCAGGGCGTTGGGCGAAGCCTTGTTTAACGCCCTGTTTGACCCGGTGCTGCGCCAGGATTTTGTGGGTGTGTATAATCAGGTTGTACATGGTGAGAAGAAGCTGCTGCGAATTGAGTTGGATATTGATGAGCAGCAGTTGCCGGATGTTGCGGCGCTGCCGTGGGAATTTATGCGTTTACCGGCCGATGCCAATTTGGGCGCGATGTGGTTGGGTACGGCTACCAATTTAATTTTTTCGCGCCGCCGGTCCCATTGGTTTGGGGCAGCACCGATTCAATTGGGACCTGGTGAAAAGCTGCGGATTGGGGTGGCTGTGGCCGCTCCGCCTGATTTAGGCCCGCTGATGCACGAGCAGGAAATTGAAGCGCTGGAGCAGGCGATAGCGGCCCGGTCTGAGCAATTTGACCTGTTGCCTGTATTGCTTGATGCTAACCCTGTAACGCTAGATACATTGCTGGCCCGGAAACCCCATGTGCTGCATTTTATTGGTCACGGCCGTTTACATCAGACTGATGATGGGGCAGAAGGCCAATTGGCCCTGGTCCGCGATGTTATTGGGAACGCCAACTGGGTTGATGCCGACTTTTTTAGTGAGTTGTTGAACACCCACCGGCCGGCTATTGTGCTGTTACAGGCCTGTGAAGGGGCACAAATGTCTTCGGCCCAGGCGTTTGTAGATGTGGCTGCGCGAGTTGTGCGGCAGAATATCCCGGTGGTCGTGGCCATGCAATATGCGGTGACCAATATAACGGCCGTTCGCTTTGCTGCCCGCTTTTATGAAGAAGTAGCCAAAGGCAGCCCCGTGGACCAGGCAGCCCAAAACGGCCGCCGGACCATTGGTCTGCATACCCAATACGGCCGGCGTGATTTTGCCACCCCCGTTCTGTTTATGCGCGTAGAGGATGGCCATTTGTTTGTTCACCCCGAGACTAAACCAGAATGGCGAGAGATTAAGCTCGCGCACCCAGCAGAACAAACGGCCGTTTCCCTCACCCAAAACGCCAGAACAGTTTCCCAGATTATCGCCAACCAGTTTAACCTGGAAGAGATTGACGAGATATGTCGAGAAATGGGGTTTGATCCGGAGAATCTAAGAGGTAGTACCAAGAACAGCAGGGCGCAGAGTTTATTTGAAAAGAGTCAGCGCCGCTCCTTATTGGATCAACTGGTTAATGCTATTGCCAAACGGCAGCGTAATCTGATTGGTGAACTTAAGGCAAATCTATATCTCTTTATACAAAACGCCAGTCCGACACAAATCAATGAAGCGGCTCTGACGGAAATATGTGAGGAGTTGCAGCTTGACTGCCAACAGTTGCAGTTAGATGCGAATGGTTTGGTCGGATATACAGCTAACAATTATATACGTGCCGCTCGCACGAAGGCCTTGCAAGACCACATGGTAGAAAACGGCCGTTACCCCGAACTCGTCGCTGCCGTCAAAAAGCGCCTGCCCCACACAGACCTCTCCATTTTTGAGCTGTGATTGCGCCCTGTGCGTTAATTTTTGCACCACAGAAAACACGGAGGCTTGTCACCTCGACAAGCTCGGCGCAAGCTCTGAGCAACGCCGAAGGAACACAGAGCAAAAGAGAAAAAACTCTGTGTTCTCTGTGCCCTCTGTGGTGAGAGTTTTCTGTTGTAGCTGCGCCACGTTACGCAATACGCAATACGCAATAGGCTTTACGTCCAAATCGGAATGCCGGGCAGCGTAAAGCTAAAGCGGCTGCCTCCGTTTTCCCCATTTTCGGCCCAGATACGGCCGTTATGCCCCTCCACCGCCAGCTTGCAAAAGGTTAAACCCAGCCCCGTTCCCTGTACCTGCGCCCCGCCGGGATTGGTGTGCAGATAGCGGTCAAAAATTCGGTCTTGATAAGCGTTGGGGATGCCCGGACCGGTGTCCGTTACCGTGCAGCAAATGCCCCCTTCATAGCCTTCTATAGCGGTCGAATCGGCCGTTAGCTGTACCGTCACCGCTCCGCCGGGCGGCGTAAACTTTAAGCCGTTATCCAGCAGATTGATCAACACGCGGCGCACAATTTCGGCATCGGCCCAAACGGCAGGTAAAGCGGGTGCTGCTTCATAGGACAGCCTTACCTGACGCGCCTGGGCCAGCGGCTGCAGCCGCTCCACCACCTGCGCCACCAGTGGCGGCAGCCGCATCGCTTCCGCTTCCACCATTGACTGGCCTGCCTCCAGGCGATTGATGTCCATAAGCGAGTCAACCATATCCAGCATGTCATGGCAGCCGCGACGGGCCTCTTGCACCAGCTCCAGGGCCGCGTCCAGACCGTCTACTTCCCCTTCCAAAACGCTGAGCGTGCTGAGAAAGGTGGTCAGCGGATTGCGCAAGTCGTGGACAATCATGCGGATCAGATCGCTGCGCCGTTCGGCCAATTCCTGCTCCTCGGTGACATCACGCAGAACGATAAGCCAGCCCATGAGTTGGCCGTCGTCGCTGCTGACAGGAGCCTCGGTCCGCTCCAGGTGGCGGGCCAAACGGCCGTTGTCTGGCTGCGCGAGCGAGTGACCATCCCTTTCGATCTGGTAAACGCAGCGCTCGCTGGCCGGAATCTCTCCCTGGCGCAAGGCGTGCAGTCGTTGGTTCAGGCTGGCCCACTCGTAGCCCAAAACAGGGGCGGCTGACTGCGGCAGAGGGTGCAAGGCGAGGGCTGCTGCCGGCTGCTGCAGCAGTTTGGCGGCTACGGGATTGAGCAGCAGCACACGGCCGTTTACATCCAGCATCAATATCGCTTCCGGCACCGTTTTTAGCAAAGCTTGAAGCTGCTCTACGCGCCGGGCCAGGGCAGCGTCGGTGAGGTTATAGAGGCGCACCGTTTCGCTGTGCAGGCGAGCATTTTCGATAGCCGCGCTGGCCTGGGCCGCTACCGATTGCAGCACTTCACGGCTCCAGCGGCTAAACGGCTGCCGGTTAGTTGTGCGTTGTAAAACCATCACGCCCATCGTCTGGCTGCCTCGTGTCAGGGGCAGGCCTAGCCAGGCATGGGGCTGTGGCCGGGGAGGGGTCAGGTTGTGGCTCTGGGCAAAATGGATATTACGGCCGTCTATATCCAGCGCCCGCCCCTGCGCCAGCACCCAGCGCGTAAAATCATTCAGGTTGTGGCCCACAGCCGGACGTATAGTAGCTTCCATGTGGGGGGGGGTATAGTCGATTTGGGTCAGTTGGCCGGCCTCTGCTTCCTCATCAAGCAGGACAACGGTGAATTGGTCGCTGCTGACCAGGCCGGCAACCTGATGCCCCAGCCGGTGCAGCACATCTTCTAAAACCAGTGTTTCGCGTAGTGAAGATGCGCTGTCGTTGAGCGCGGCCATTTGGGCCAACTGCTGTTCGGCCGTATAGCGGCGCTGCCAGGAGAGCCAGACCAGCAGGCTGACGCCCATGACGCCGCCGGCAAAGAGGACGAACAGGGGCAGGCCCACTTCAGCAAAGATGATGCTGCCCAAAATAGCAAACGGCTGGGCCAGCAGCCCGGCCACCAGCAGCGAGAGGCTTTGTTGGGTGAGGAAGTCGAGAAACGGCCGTCTGGCACCCAGCCACAGCAGCATTCCCAAACTCAGATAACTTAGCCCGTAGGCCACAACCAGCGCCGTCAGGGCCAGCAGATCGGCCTCAGCCACGACGGGCAGGGGAAGCTGGCCTCCCGCCTGCTGGTGGGCATAGCCCGCCGCCAGCAGCGCTCCCAGATAGACACCAATTGTGCCCAGCCGCAGCCGCCAGGAGGGTTGGGAAATATTGATAGTATCCCAGGTAGGCTGCCACAGGGGGCGCACCAGTTCGGCCAGAGCATGGCTGCTAAGGGCCAGGAGAACGGCCGTTTCCAGCCCCAATATCAGCAAACTGCTCACGGCCACTACCGGAACCAGCCCCACCAACCCTTGGGAAGGGGGTAGGCTGAAATTGATGGTGACAACATAAAGCAGCAGCAGCAAAATAAGCTGCGGCGCTTCCGGCAGTTGGGTCGTGGCCCAAATAGCCAGCAGCAGCCCTACAAACAGCAGCAACCATTGGCCAAATCGACTGATTTGTGAAGACATAACAGGTCCGATTGTTAGCGACAGCCCCTATGGTCATTATACAAGCAGATGGTAAAAACCTCTATAGGTTATTGATGTGAATTACTCACCAAATAGACTCGGCTGACCCGGTTTGCTCTCCGGCTGGGCCGGCAGCGGGATGTTGAGATGGGCATAAGCGTGGGGCGTGGCTACGCGGCCGCGAGCGGTGCGCTCTAAGAAGCCTAATTGCAGCAGATACGGCTCAACCACGTCCATAATGGTATCTGACTCTTCGCTGATAGAGGCCCCAATGGTGTCTAATCCCACCGGACCGCCGCCAAACTTCTCGATAATGGCCAACAGCACGCGCCGGTCCAGGTTGTCCAGCCCTAACTCGTCAATTTCGAGCAGGTCGAGGGCAGAAACGGCCGTTGCCTGCGTAATTTCTCCTTCAGCCCGCACCTGCGCGTAATCTCGCACCCGGCGCAGCAGTCGCAGGGCCACGCGCGGTGTGCCTCGTGAGCGTTGGGCAATTTCGGCCGAACCGGCTTCATCAATAGGCACGTCCAACACCCCTGCCCCTCGCTGCACGATTTGTTCAATGGCCGCCTGGTCGTAAAAATCCATGCGGTACACAGCCCCAAAGCGTGCCCGCAGCGGGGCCGTCATCAGCGCCAGGCGGGTCGTAGCCCCCACGACCGTAAAGCGAGGCAGCTTCAGGCGCACATTTTTGGCCCCCGGCCCCTTACCGACCACAATATCCAGCACAAAATCTTCCATGGCCGGGTACAGAATTTCCTCCACGGCTCGACCCAGCCGGTGGACCTCGTCGATAAACAAAATGTCCCCCGCCCGTAGATTGGTCAAAATGGCGGCCAGGTCTCCGGCCCGCTCAATGGCCGGCCCGGCCGTGTTGCGAATGTTGACCGCCATCTCATTGGCCACAATTTGAGCCAGGGTTGTTTTGCCCAGGCCGGGAGGGCCATGAAACAACACATGGTCCAGCGGTTCGCTGCGTGCCTTAGCAGCTTCAATCAGGATGGTCAGATTGGCTTTCATGCGCTCCTGGCCGGTAAAGTCAGACAAATGCTGCGGCCGAATGACCAGCGCCATCCGTTTATCTTCTGAACTGCTCTGAGGGGAAATTTGTCGTTTGGGTGGTGGATTATTGTCCATAATTGATTTGTAGTGCGTAGGTAAGCGTTCACCTACCTTGACAATAGAACGCGGATTACGCAGATTTGACGGATTCTCGCGGATAAAAAGCAAAAAAATCCGTGTTTATCCGCTTGC
>JAWOIM010000540.1:0-7526 GCA_046484685.1 Chloroflexota bacterium
CCTTCTCCCACATAGGCTTGAATCTGATAATGTAGTATGCGTTGGGCCAAGTGAATCTCCTAAATACAGTAAGGAGTAAAAAGTGGAAAGTAAGAAGTGGAATGTCTACTTACCACTTCTTACTTCTTACTTCTTACTCTTCTACTTTAGCAATCGCCTCAACCGGGCTAATGTCGCTGTAGAGGACGTTCATGAGACCGGGAAAGTAGCTGCTCATGGTCATAACGTTGGCATACAGCAGCGAGCGCACCAGGGCCGGGGTTAATTCAGCCCCTTCCACGTCGATACTGGTTTTGTAGCGCAGGTCGCCATCCTGTAAATCCATCTCAAAATTACCCAGCAGCAGGCCATAGTTGGCCCGTGTGATATATTCGGTAACGGCTAACCGTTTTTCTGCAGGAATGGGAAAGGGAAAAACGGAGTAGAAGACAACCTGCTCTCGCTCTTCACGCACGTGGGCGTAGCAGGCCCACTGGCCATCATCGCTGGAAAAGCCGGTGCGCAAAATGGGCCGGTCTTCGAGCTGCTGGTGGGGCCAGTCGTCTTCTTCCATAAAGGCTTTTACACTATCGAACAGGGTGGTCATGGTGATTTCTCCCATCGTTGAGCCTGTCGTTGGGCTGAGCGGAAGGCATCCTGGCCCCAGCGGGCAGCCCAATGTGTCAGGATCGTATTTATATAGGTTGCCTGGCCAAGCTGCGGACTCAGCCATTGTTTGGCTTCATTAAACGTTACCAGAGCGGCCGTTCGTTCACCAAGCCGCTCATAAGTTTGGGCACAAATAAGGCTGGCGGCCAGATAACGGCCGTATTTGGTAAAGTCTTGCTCGTTGTCATTCATGGCCTGTAGGCGAATGGCCTGGGCTAATTGCAGGGCCTCATGAAAACGGCCGTTTTCCCAGGCATCGTTGGCCGCCAGCAAATCGGGGGCATCGGGAATAGTGATGTGGAGCGACTGCCCCAGACCAACAACCAGGGTTACTAAAGCCTCTACGGGTTGGCTGCCGTCAAATAACGGCCGTAACACCTGCCGGTAGCTTTCTATTCTATCAGACAAAGCAGATTGGTCAGCTTTAGCCGCTTCTACCGCTTTATTCATGGCCCGCTGAGCCTGATCCATATCCAACTGCAAAACATGAAGCCGGGCCTGCCACTGGTATAAGGCTGTCTGCTGCGCCGGCCAGCCGGCCAAATCCCCCACTCCCTCTACCAACAAATCGAATGCCCGACGGATATGACCGCCGGCCACCATTTGGGTGACAACCGCTTGCCACGCCTGGCTGCGGCCAGCGGGGTCTTCTAACACCGTATAGAGATTGAGGGCCTGCTGCAAGGCAGCCATTGCCTCTGGCCACTGCTCCGCCTGAATCAGATATTGGGCCTTTTGCACATGAGCCGCGGCTATATTTGTATAGGCCGCCGCCTCATGTTGTACGCCGGCCCGTGTTAGTTCCAGCAAGGCCAACCGCCACTGGCGCAGCAGCAGGTAGGCCGCCATTTTTTGCAGCCGCAGCCAGGCAATTTGGGCTTTATCTTCGGCCGTTATCGCCGCGGCCAATCTGTCATTTAGTCGCTTTAGCCAGCGTTGCAGCATAATACTTTCTCTATAATCGTTTTTCTTCTTCAGCTTCTAACTCAGCTTCTAATTGGTCGAACATAGAGAGGCGCATCTCCTGATGTTCTTCGGCCCACAGTTCTGCTGCCAAACTCCCTTCTTCATGCTGGAATAGCTGCTCATCTTTTTCAGCATCCAACTCATCCAACTGCTCCTGAATGTGGGTCTGGGCTTCGCCGAGGTAGTCGACTCCTTCGGCCGCTTCTTCCTTTTGTGAACCTGCTTCCTGACTCAAATCGGCCAATGCTTTGTTCTGGTTGGTGGCATCGGTCTGAATAGCGGCCGTTTCTGACTGCCATTGTTGGGCGCGAACAGCAGAGCTTTGGGCCACCTGTACCCCTTCACCCATGGTATCATGGCTCTGGCCACCCACCTTAGCCACCTCATTCGCCTGACCGCCCTGATTACCGCTGCCCGCTTCCTTGTCGGCCACACCCAGGGCACCGATCATAGGCGTCAAAATCCCTTGCAACAGCTTGGAAATTTCGCCAGAGACGCTAAACGCTTGCCCGGCCGGTTTTTGGGATTCGGTGGCCGCTTGCTCCATCTCCTTTTGGGATTGGGCTTTTTCCGCTACTTCCTGTTGGTGGTGGCCTACCGCCTCCTGATTAGTCAACGCGGCTTGCTCGGCAGCTTGCGCTTCCATTTGTTGGGATTGGGCATCTTGCTGCTCGGCCATAATTTCCTGATGCTGTAATTTTAATATGTATTCTTCGGTTCGCACAGCATTATAAGCATAGGCACTGGCATCTACTTGCTGCATCGCTTCGGCCGGAGGTTCGGGCAGCTCCTGGATCATTCGCTCCTGTTTGTCCGCCCGGATTTCGTCGATGGATTTTTCGTCATCAAATTGAGGCGGCGGTGGGGTATCATCGAGCACGGCCGTTTCTTCATCATCCGGTTGGCGTTGAATAATCAGATGCTCACCAAGCGGGGCCGCCTCTGCCACCTGACGTTGAATCGTTAAAGGACCAACCACCTGTTCATCTGTCTCCAAACCGTTCACAGCGGGTAGATACTCAATAGGCTGTTGATAAGCAGGCATTTGATCCCCAGAAACCGCTTCTTCTCTGGTGTCAATTTTCACCTCGTCTTTGGCCTTTTGGTCAGCCGGGTCTACAGGGCGCAGATGGCCTTGTATATCGGTGCGGTTTTGTGGATCGCCGCCATCTTTAGCCACTTCGCCGGCAAAGGTGGTATTCACCTGCTCGACTTCGACAGACGGCCGTTTATACATCTTGCCATCATCTGACTGCGGAGCCAGCAAATGGAGTGATTTAAGCGGTTGAGCCACCGGAATCGGATCCACCCCGGCCGCTTCTGGCTTGACACCCACCGCATAATCTGCCTTGCTGAGCTTACTCAAATCCCGTTCTGTGACCAATGGCAGCCAGGGGGCTTGTTTGACCTGGCTGGCAATATCTACTTTAGCCATTTGCTGTCCGGCCGGGGCCGTGCCCCCGGCCATATCCTGCTGATACTGGGCATCTCCCTGATAATGGAGCGCTACCGAACGCACCTCGACCCCCTCCGACGCGGCTTCCGCTTCAATAGGAACCACAGTTGGCTCAAACTGGTAGGTCTTGGTCTGATTCCCCGTTTCTCCCTTAATTTTCAGCGACAAGGTGTCTGCTTCTAGAGCCAACTCACTAAATGGGGCTGCCCCTTTAGCCACCACAAATTCCTGATCAGCGGCTGAGTTTTCCTTATTAATGGCAATGGTGTGGGCCGTTGTCACGGCATCTGTCTGGGCATACTGTTTCAGATAATCACCAGCCTGCTGGTTATAAATCTCCTTTTTACGGGCGCTGCTGACCTCCGGATCGTCTTGTTCCAGGTTTTGCTTGATATGGTCGGGGGCTTGAGCCGCCCAATCAATCCCCTCAATAAATTCAGCCACTTGCTCTTCGTCCGTCTGACGTACAACTTTGAGGGCCTCATCGGTGCTGCCCTCCTCAGCCGTGACTTCGGTGACAGAATCGGCCGTTGTGTCCGGCAGCCCTCCCTGATAATCAATGTTATAAACAACCAATTTACCCTGCTTGCCGTAGGCTTTGGCCCAGGCGGCGACACCCCCTAAACCGGGCATCATAGCGGTAGCCAACCGGTTGCCCAACTGCTGCCCTAAACCCCCTTCGCCAAAAGCAGGGTTGGCTATAAAATCAGTCAGGCTGCTGCTGGCCCCGATAATACCTGGCCCATGCCGCTGTCCTCCAGCCCCCCACCGATCTGAGGTATGACCTAATTTCACGGTCGGATCACCGCCACTCCATACATCTTTCCAGGAGGGTTTCCATTTCCCTTCGGTAGCAGCCAGCTCCTGTAGACGCTGCTGCCGCGCCTGCATAGCAGGCAGCGAATTTTGCAGATCGTGCATATTTTGCTGTAACTCTTGCTGCGACTGGGTCAACTCATCATTGGTCTGGCGCAAGTCCTTAATATCTGTCCGCTTGTTTTTCCGCTTCTCCTGAGCGATTTTGATCTGGCGATCAATATCCTCCAGGCTGCGCGTTAACTGCTCCTGCTTCTGCTCATAATCTCGAGTATATTGCTCCTGCTGCCGTTTGACTTCGGCCAGTTCCTCACGTTTACGCAGTTCAGCTTTTTCAGCTTCACGCCGCTCATCCTGCTCTTTCTTTTTGGCCGCTTGCAACCGCTTATCTGATTCTTCTTTTTGCAAAGCGGCCGCTTTTTTAGTCTCCTCTAACTGCTGCTGCGCCTTTTTAAGCGAGGCCTCCGCCGGAGAGGTATCCTGCACCTGCTTTTCACCCTCTGCTTGTTTGCTTTTTTGTAGTTGCTCTTCAAGCTGCCTGACCTTCTTTTCCTGGCTCTTCACCTCGGCCTCAGCTTGAGACACATCTACTTGATGCCGTTTCTCAGCCAGTTTAAGACGATTGTCTGACTCTTGTTGGGCAACTCGTGTATTGTCAATTTCCTTTTCCAAACTTTTGGCCTGGGCATCAAACTGTTTCTGCTGCAGTTGATTCTGGTCTCTTGTCTGGCTAACGGTATCATCCAGGTCTTTACGCTCAGTCCGTTTTGTAGAAATCTCCTGTTTTAATGCTTTTTGTTCCCTGCTAAGGGTATCAATCTCTTGAGTGCGATTACGCAGGGCATCATCATTGGTAGTGCGCTGCTGCGTCAGGTCGGTAATCTGCTGATTGGTATTATCTATGTCTGAGGTAACAGCATCTTGCTTTTGTGCAGTTTTGCGACTGCTGGCCGCGTAGCTGGCCATAGCAGCCATATCTTTGGCCGAGGTGCCTACGTCAGCAAAATTTTTGTACAACTTGTCTTTGTTCCAGCCAAAGGCTACCCCTAAAACAATCTGTACCCCTTTTGATTCTTTCGATGTGGGGTTGGTAAAATCTTGATAACGACTTTGGCTATCCTGATAGGATTTTTCTGCTTCTCGTTTGGCAGCGTAGGAGGCATCGGGATCATTTTTAATAGCCTGGTATTTGTCACGCGCTTCACTTTGCTGCCGTTCTAAAACAACCCGATCAGCCGCTTTTTTAGCCTGGGCCGAATTGGTAGGCAGGTTGGCATAATCGGCTTCGGTCCGGTAGCTTTCATTATATTTTTCTTCAAACTCAGAGCGCAGATCGTCCTTGCTTTTAATGTTATTGGTCGGATCAGCCGCATCGGGGGCATTGGCTATTTCGTCCCGCATGGCTTGTTTTTCTTTATCCAGCTTATGCTTGTTGTACTTATCTTTGATAGCCCCTTTGGCCGCTTTCAGGCCGCGCTGGGTGAGACCGGTTGAAAAGGCCTGTACATGGCCTTTTAATTTGGCCTGCCGGTCCCGAATCTCTTCAGGATTGCCTTCAATCTCCTTGAGATCTACCGCCCGGCAAATAATAGCCAAAAGCTGCAAGGGAGGCTTAAACATGCTCAAAAAATCAACAATGGCGCTAACAAACTTGTTGATCATCTCTAAAAATTTGATGACCGTCATGATAGCGGCGGCCACGGCCTGACCGCCAGGAATAGCGTTGGCAATGGTCCAGCCCAAATAGAGGAGGGCAATGGCTATTTGCAAAATCTGGTTGAAGAAACCGAGAATACCTTCGGCCCAGCCAATGATACCTAACAGCTTTTCAAAGACAAAGGCGGCTTTACCGGCCGGCGTTTTCTCTTTGCTAATATCGCCCCAGCCACCGAAAGCTTTGGCAGCCGCATCGACCGAAAATTTTTGCTCAACATCGGCCGCCCAGCCGGCGGGGTCGGCGGCAATATTGACCATGTTGATCCAGCCGTCGGCGTAGGGGATTTTTTGGGTGGCCGTTTCGACCAGTTCGTCGGCCACCCAATCGGTGGTCCCCTGCACGACGCCGGCTGTAATACCCCCTACCAGAGCATCACGCAGCATGGCATCTCGGTCTAACAATTCACCGTCGCCCGTATCCTGTAGGCCAGCTTCGCTTTGAAACTGGCCTTCGAGCATGGCTTTAAAGTCGGCCTGGTCCTCTTGTCCCTCTTCGCTGTCGGCCGTTATGTCGCCCCCCAACATACTGTTACGCCAGGCAATTTCAGCTTCGGTCAGATCGGCCTGTAGCTGAATGGTGCCGTAGGCAAGCTGGTTCCAGGTGGGCAGTGGTTCGGCCATTTCTGGCTCTTCGACAACATCGGGATCATATTTGAGGGAGTCGATAGTGCCGGCGTCGGGCAGGGTAGCCTGGCCGGTTTTGGCCTGAGGGCCGGTTTGCTCGTTTTTTTCTTTCTTTCCTTTTTCCTGATCCGCTTCTTGTCCGCTTTTATTTTCTGCCTCTTTTCCGCCCTCTTCTGCGGGTTTGGGGGTGTCGGCCTGAGCTACGGCCGTATTTACCTCGGCACTCTTTTCCTGCTTGGCCTGGTCCAATACCTCCTGTGGCTCTTTGCCCTCCTGGACGGCAGCGTGGGCTTCTTTCGTCTCTTGGGCCAGGCCATCGCTCTGGCCGGGAAGGGTGGGCGCTGCGGTGGCGGCCTTGTCACCGTCGGCCGGGGGGACGGGGGGCGTGGTGGTGGGTGGCTGGGCGGAAACGGCCGTTTCTGCCATCTTTTCCGCCTCTTTTTCAAAGCGATCACTCGGCTCATTGACATCCACTTTTTTCTGTACTTGTTGGCGGCTGGTGCCGCCCTGTTGTACTACGTGAGTTAACTCATGGGCAATCAGCTTTTGCCCGGCCCGGCTGTTGGGGTCGTACGTTCCCTGCTTAAAATAAATATCCGAGCCGGTGGTGAAGGCTTTGGCATTCAGCGAGCGGTTAAGCTGATGGGCTTCCCCATCGGTATGGACGCGCACCTGCTTAAAGTCAGCCCCCATTGTTTGCCCCATCTGCTGCTGAATATTAGGGGGCAGGGAGTGTCCCTGGCCGCGCGTTGACTCGATTCGGTTTTCCAGGTCAGGAGCGTTCTTTTTTGGAGAGGTGGAACGGCCGTTTTGGGTCAGCCGTTGGATAAACCCATTGCCATAGGTATGCTGCAAATCATCTATATCAGCGGAAGATAATTGGGCCACATCATCTACAGCCTGGTCCAGCCCGGATGAATGAGCCGCCGGTTGTATGGGGGCAGGGTTGGGCTTTTGGGCAGTGGTTGGGCTCGGTTTCTTCTTTTTTTGCGCTTGAACAGTCCGGTTAGACGACATGATTTCACACTTGAATAGGGCCATGCCGGGCCACATGGTCCTGATAAGCACGAATGGCTTCCCGACGGCCGTTTTCACCCCAACGGCCGGTCATCGCTTCTAAAAATTGGTCCATGGTAGACTGAACGGCCGTGCCTAAGCCCATCTCCAGAAACACTTTGCAGCGCAGCAGAACGATCAGCACCTCGACCCGCTCGTTACGTTGGTCGTGGAGTTGGGCCAGCATCATTCTGGCCCAACTCCACGACCAACGTAACGAGCGGGTCGAGGTGCTGATCGTTCT
>JAWOIM010000590.1:0-10676 GCA_046484685.1 Chloroflexota bacterium
TTTGTGCTGCCCACTGTCGTCGTGGCCAATGCTTTTAGTGCCCTGCTGGGGCCACGTGGCCTGCTCAATGAAGGGTTGATGGGCCTGTTCGACCTGGCCCACCCCCCCATCCAACTGGACCAAACCATCTGGATTATTCTGCTGGCTCACGTTTTTTACAATTACAGCATTGCTCTACGCATGATCAGCGGCTTCTGGCAAAATTTGCCCACCAATCTGACCCAGGCGGCTCAAATGCTGGGGGCTTCGCCGCGCCGCGCTTTCCTGACCGTCACGCTGCCCTTGCTGGCCCCGGTGGTGTTGGCAGCGGCCGTGTTGATTTTCATCTTCTGTTTTACCAGTTTTGGCGTCATTTTGATTTTAGGCGGACCTCGCTACGCCACGCTGGAGGTGGAAATTTACCGGCAGGCGGTCAGTTTGTTCAATCTGCCGGTGGCGGCTGCCCTGTCGCTGCTGCAAATTGTTTTCACTTTTGCCCTGATGTGGGTTTATACGCGGGTGCAGGCCCGCATGTCCCTGCCGCTGCGCTTGCAGGCCGCCCAGGCCACGGCTCGGCCCATCCGCACCTGGCGCGACCGGCTGTTGGTGGGTGGCAATTTGTTGCTGATGCTGCTCTTGTTGGGCGCACCACTGCTGGCCCTGATTACCCGCTCCTTTTGGGGCGGCGACGGCTGGACACTCCGTTTTTACCAGGAGTTGTTCATCAACCAGCGCGATTCCGTCTTTTTTGTGCCGCCGATAGAGGCTATTGTCAACTCCACCGGCTTTGGCCTGGCGACCGTTTTGCTGGCCACCACGCTGGGGCTGTTGAGCACCCTGCTTATTGTGCGGGCCGGTCGCGTCAAAAATCCGGCGGCCATTGAGCGAGGGCTGGTCTGGCTGGGCCGCTGGTTGGGCCGGGTGATCGACCCGCTGCTGATGCTGCCGCTGGCCACATCGGCCGTGACGCTGGGTTTTGGTTTTATTCTGGCCCTCAACCGGCCGCCGCTCGATTTACGTAGTTCGGCCGTTTTGATTCCCATTGCCCACACGCTGGTGGGCATGCCCTTTGTCATTCGCAGTTTGCTGCCGGCCATCCGCAGCATCAATCCTCGCCTGCGCGAGGCGGCCATGCTGCTGGGGGCAGCCCCCACCCGCGTCTGGCTGGAGATTGATTGGCCGCTCATCCGGCGGGCGCTGCTGGTGGGGGCCGTCTTTGCTTTTACCATTAGCATGGGGGAGTTTGGGGCTACCCTCTTCCTGGCCCGGCCGCAGACGCCGACAATGCCGGTGGCTATTTTCCGCTTTTTGGGGCAGCCGGGTGCCCTCAACTACGGCCAGGCGCTGGCCATGAGTACGCTGCTGATGGCCGTCTGTGCCGCCGGCTTCTTGGCCATTGAGCGTTTTCGGTTGGGGGATGAAGGGGAGTTTTGAGGGAGAACAGCGGATTGGGGAAGGAACGGATGTTTTCATGGCTGTGACCAGTCTGTTTGCTGTTGAAATTTGTTGTACTCACCAAAAAGCAACTTAGAGTTGATCATGAACGTCCGGTTCTACATCCGGTACGGCCGCCAGGAAAGCCTCGAAATCAGCCCGGCTACCTTTGCTGGCTTCTTCTCGTAAATAAGCTGTGGTGCGGAGAGCGCTGGCCTTTTCGGCAGCGGCCAGGGTTAAGAACTGGTTGAGCGAGATGCCATCAGCTTGGGCCAATTGCTTGATCTCTTCATGCAGGCTTTCTGGTAAGCGAATGGTTAATGCTCTTGTCATTGTATATCTCCAATCTCAACTAAAAAATCACGTGGTGTGATAGCTTTTATGCCAAACCGTTGACTACCTCGAAAATGTTTCAGATTGAAAGTAACGATTATTTTTGCCCTGGCAGCAACAGCTAAATCTAACAGCATGTCATCTTTGGCATCAGGAATAAGCTCCATGATACGAAAGGATGCGCCCCGGCGTGAGCGTGAGGCGGCAACAAGTACATTTGTATCCAATACCACTCTCATGGTTGCAAATATGCCACCATTTTTGGTAAATGTCAAGAGGCAGTACAATAGATTGAAGAAAGAAATAGATAAAGGCTATCTCTTAAAGATGGTCATACAACCGGTGATTTGTGTTACACTAAGCGCCTATGACCCTGCTACAACTCAAGGAAATTACCAAGCGGTTTGCGCCGGATGTCACGGCCGTTTCTCAAGTAAGCCTCTCGATAGACGCCGGCGACGTGCTGTGCTTACTGGGGCCGTCGGGCTGTGGCAAGACAACGCTGCTGCGCTGTATTGCCGGGCTGGAGCAGCCGGACGAAGGCTCGGTCTGGTACGAGGGTCGGGATGTTACCAAGCGCCCGCCCCACCGGCGTGACTTTGGCATGATGTTCCAGGATTTTGCTCTCTTTCCCCATAAAAACGTTTTTGACAACGTAGCCTTTGGGTTGAAAATGCGGGGTGACGGCCGTTCCCAACGAACCGCCCGCGTCGAAGAAATGCTGGCTCTGGTAGACCTGGCCCCGCTGGCCCGGCGCACCATTGACCAGTTGTCGGGCGGCGAGCAGCAGCGGGTGGCCCTGGCGCGGGCGCTGGCCCCCGGACCGCGTCTGCTGCTGCTGGATGAACCGCTGGGCGCGCTGGACCGTGCCCTGCGCGAGCGGCTGATGCTGGAACTGCGCCAGATTTTGCAGGCGGTGGCGGTCACGGCCGTTTACGTCACCCACGATCAAACGGAAGCCTTTGCCATTGCCGACCAGGTAGCCGTTATGCGGGCCGGTCGCCTGGAGCAGGTAGCTCCGCCCCAAGAGGTATATGGGCAGCCGGCCACCCCCTTTGTGGCCCAATTTGTCGGCTTTGAAAATTTAATCCCCGGTCGACAGACAGAGACAGGCGATCTTATCCAAACGCCCTTAGGCCCCATGCAGTTGGCGGCCGCTACCGGCACGCCGCCAGACACAAGCGGCCAGCTTCTGCTCAAGCCAGACGCGGCCAGCCTGGTGGACAAAGCGGTAGAGCAAAATGGGGTCTCTGGGGAGGTAACGGCCGTTTCCTTTCGCGGACGCTACTACCAGCTTTGGTTACAAACGGCCGGCAGTGACCGTCCCCTCATGTTCGAGTTTGCCCAGGCCCCACCGTGCAGTTACGGGGATAGGGTCTATTTAGCCCTGGCCCCCGCCTCGCTCCACTGGTATCCGGAATAGGACAGCGGATTTGGAAATGAGCAGATAATTGCAGCCCCATCTGTTTCTTCCCCTAATCTGTTGTACTCTTTTAAAAAGATTAGCCCATGCCCAAAGGGCAAGCTATACTTATTGAGGTATGAAATATAGAGGATGGATCATACGTGTCAACTTAAGAGGTAGACCTGACAGGTTTTGGTAAGCGGCCTCGTTTAGCGACATCACATTGGAAAACCTGTCAGGTCTTAAGTTGAGTATGCATATACAGGATGAATAACAATAAATGATTGGACAGTTAGATTTAGCTACATTAATTGCCCGGGCTGTGGTGCTGTTGATTGCTTTTACGATCCATGAACTGGCCCACGCCGTTACGGCCGATTATCTGGGCGACAGAACGCCTCGTTCACAGGGGCGTATTAGCCTCAACCCCATTGTCCATCTGGACCCCTTGGGCACGATTATGCTGCTGGTGACCGGTTTTGGCTGGGCCAAGCCGGTCATGGTCAATCCTTACCAGATGCGGGGCGATCCGCGCATATCAATGGGGATTGTGGCTGCGGCCGGACCCATTTCCAATATCGTTATGGCGGTGGTTGCGGCCGTGCCCATGCAGCTTTTTATGGAGCCGGTTACGCGGGGGGGCGGGGTTTTTCCCTCACCCTCCTTCATGTTAGGCCAATTTGTTTTTATCAACCTGATCTTGGCCTTTTTTAATTTGATTCCCGTACCGCCGCTGGATGGCTCTCGCATTTTGGCCGCCATTTTGCCGCCCAATCTGGCTTATAAGGTTATTGAGATGGAGCGGTACGGCTTTCTACTCCTGTTAGGCATTATTTTCTTGCTGCCCATGATTGGTATTAATGTGTTGGGCTACACAGTCTTTCAGCCCTCGGCTTATTTATACGATCTGTTGACCGGCGAAAGTGTATTCAGGTTATTCGGGTGAGTGTCCGGTATCGTCTGGGGCAGTTCTGGCAGTTGGTGCGGGCACGGCCGTTATCACCGACGGCCATGAAAGAGATTGCGGCCGTTCTCACCCCGGCCGAGTTAGACCTTTACCAACGTTATTCTCTAACCGATCAGCAGCACACCTACCAGGTTTTGTCGCTGCTGCGTCAGGCCGGTTATTCCCAACCTGCCTTGCAAACTGCCGCCCTGCTGCACGATATTGGTAAAACCATTGTGCCTATCAACGTCCTTGAGCGATCATTGGCGGTGCTGGCGCACAAATTTTTGCCCCGGCAAACGGCCGTTTGGGGACAGGCAGAAGCGCAAGGGTGGCAACGGCCGTTTGTAGTCAAAATGCAGCACCCCTGCTGGAGCGCCGAACTGGCCCAGGCCGCCGGTTCCGATCCGCTGGCCGTCTGGCTGATGGCCCACCATCAGGCATTGCTGCCGCCTCCCGCTCAACGAGACGAGCGCTGGCGGCTTTTGGCCTATCTGCAATGGGCCGATGACCAGGCGTGAGGATGGCAGGTGGCAAGTAGGAAGTAAGAAGTAGAAAGTGAAGCAGTATGGTTAGGGTATAAAAAATCGGTGCTGATCTATGGGTCCACGGAAAAAAGCCCGCGCAGAGTCGCGGGGGCGCAGAGTTACCAGAGTAAAAAATAGTAATTGCTTACCGCAAAGACGCAAAGGACGCAAAGGACGCAAAGCCTACTGGTTTTTCTTTGCGCTCCTTCGACGCTGCTCAGGACAAGCCTTCGTGTCTTTGCGGTGAAATCTCAGACTCGTGCTGAGCGCAGCCGAAGTAGAGGCTTAGTAGTTACAAAAAATCTGCGTAATCTGCGTAATCTGTGGTTTTTTCAGGGCACTCATCTGTGTAAGTTTGTACTGAACTTGCCTAAGTATCCGTGTCCCATCTTCAAGGAGAGATTGTGGTGAATGCACGCTTTTTTCGCTTAATAACCCTTATTTTGCTGGCTGCTTTTGTTATGGGCATGACTGCCTGTCAAACGGAAACAGAGGCAGCAGCCACCTCTGTACCCGTATCCGAAATGGCCCCGGATGTGGCTATGGCCTGGTTTGACTTTCAACTGTTCCTTATTCAGACAACACCGGGCTTTACACCGCCGGTGGCTTCGCGAGCGCTGGGTTACAGTGGTGTGACCCTGTACGAGGCGGTGGTCCACGGCATGCCCGACCACCAATCCCTGGCCGGCCAGTTGAACGGGCTGGACAGCCTGCCGCAGCCCAATCCGGATCTGGAATATAATTGGGCGGTGGTGGCCCACAGCGCCCTGGCCAGTATGACTCGTCGCCTCTTTGCCACCACCCCCACACGCAATGTGGACGGCATTTTTGTCACCGAGCAGCGCGTGTATGCTCAGGTAACAGAGGGGGTCGTGCCGGATGTGGTGGATCGATCTATGCTCTATGGGTTGCAATTGGCTGAAGCAATTTATATCTGGTCGCTGGATGATCGGGGCAATGCGGCCGTAATGACCAACTACCCTGCCGGTTACACCTCCCCAGCCGGCTCCGGCATGTGGACCACTACACCCCCTTTCTACTATAATGCCTTGCAGCCTTATTGGGGCAACAATCGTCCCTTTGCTCTGGACAATGTGGGCGGGTGTGATCCCGGCCCACCACCGGAATATTCGGAAGAGCCTGGTTCTGAATTTTATCAGGAGGCGCTGGAAGTGTATGAAACAGTCAGTAATCTGACCGACGAGCAGGGACAAATTGCTCTCTTCTGGGCCGATGACCCGATTGTAACCATGACGCCGCCCGGTCATTGGGTGTCAATCACCTCGCAGGTGATTGACCAATATGATTTGAAGCTGGATGTGGCCGCCGAGGCCTATGCGCGGGTGGGCATTGCTGTGGCCGATTCTTTTATTAGCTGCTGGTATACCAAATATCGTTATAATTTGGTACGGCCGTTGACCTACATCCAGGAAGTGATTGACCCCACCTGGAACAATCCTCGTGTTACCGATCCCCTGGTAACGCCGCCATTCCCCGAATATACGTCGGGCCACTCGGTCCAATCAGGGGCTGCTGCTTACGTGCTGACCGATCTGTTGGGTGACCTGCCTTTTACCGACGCCACCCACGAAGCCCGCCGCTATCCGGCCCGCAGCTACAGCTCCTTTAACGAAGCGGCCGAAGAAGCAGCTATCTCCCGGCTGTATGGGGGGATTCACTTTCGGGCAGCCATTGAAAAAGGCATAGTTCAGGGCCGCTGCGTCGGGGCCGAAGTGGTCGGCTTACAATTCCGAACGACAGATTAAGGCAGAGGTGCAATTTACCACAGAGGGCACGGAGAACACAGAGCCTTACCATTCTTTCCCTGTGAACTTGGTGCGCTCTGCGATTATATCAAGAGAGGCGATAATCTTGTGCTAAAACAATATTTATCTGTTCTTTTACTGTTTTCATTATTATTGGTCGCTTGCGGCCAGGTAGACCAGAAAGAAGTGGCGGGCAAAACGGCCGTTACGCCTCAACCGGCCGTTGCCGAACAACCGGCCCGGTTAGCCGCCGACACGGCGGCCGCCTCCAGCTTTCCCGACATACGGCTGGAAAATATCGCCGCTGACGTTGGCCTAGACTTCTGGCACGGCGCTTTCCGCACCGGCATCCTGCGTACTATTTTTGAAGACCCTACTCCCATGATGGGCGGCGGCCTTTGCTGGATCGATATTGACAACAACGGCTGGCTCGACCTTTATCTGGTCAACAGCTATACATTGGATGAGGCCGATTTTTGGGAGGAACAAGGCGGGCTGCCCCGTAATGCACTCTACCGCAATGCCAACGGCCGTTTTACCGACATCAGTGCTCAATCCGGGGCCGACCTGGTCATGCGCGGCAACGGCTGTGTGGCCGCCGACTTCAACGGCAACGGCTTGATGGACCTTTATATTACGGCCGATGGTCCCAATGCCCTGCTCTGGAACAACGGCGACGGCACGTTTACAGAAGGGGCCGAGGCTGCCGGCGTAGATGCGTCCGAATGGAGTACGGCTATTGCCGTGGCCGATCTAAATGGAAACGGCTACCTCGACATTTTTGTGACTGCTTACCTGGATCTAGAGAAGAAGATAGACCGACCCACCAACGCCTTTCCCACCGACTATCTGGGACTGGTTGATCGCCTTTACCTCAACAACGGCGACGGCACTTTTACCGATGTAGCCGCTGCAGCCGGTCTGACCCGGCCGGAACGGGGGCTGGGAGCGATTTTTAGTGATTTGAACAATGACGGCCGTTTGGAACTCTACATTGCCAACGACGGCCAACCCAACCGCCTCTACCTCATCGAACCCTGGGAAGGGGGGGCGGCAGCCGACCCGCACAACCTCGGCTTCCGTTTTGTGGAAGTGACCGAACTGGCCGATGTGGGCGACGCCAACAGCGGCATGGGCGTGGCCGCCGGTGACTACGCCGGGGACGGTTACAAGGATTTGATTGTCACCAACTGGGAAAATGAACTCAACGCTCTTTACCGCAACGAAACGGCCGAACGGGGCCAACTGCGCTTCCAATACGCCTCATTTCGTATAGGCATATCGGGGCTGGGCAACAGCATGACCGGCTGGGGCGTGCATTGGCTCGACCTGGACCATGATACCGATCTCGACCTGCTGATCGTTAACGGTTACGTGCCCGTCACCGACCTGGAGGATGATGCCCAACTGATTCGCCTCTACCGCAACCGCACCTGGGAGATAGGCGACCGGGAGGAACTGCCCGGTCAATTTGTCGAATGGACTCATGAAATCGGCCTGAGCGATATTGGCCCAGTCCTGGGGCGGGGCAGTGCCGTGGCCGATTTTGACAATGACGGCCGTTTAGAAATCGCCATTGCCACCATCGGCGGCGAGGCGCTCTTGCTCAAAACGGCAGGTGAATTAGGCAACTGGCTCAAACTCGATCTGCAAGGGGCTTATCCAGGGGCGCGGGCCATTGTCACCCTGCCCGATGGCCGCGAAATGGTGCGCGAGGTCCACGTGGGCAGCAGTTACCTGGCCTCCGAAGACCCCCGCCTCCACTTTGGCCTGGGTGAGTATGACACCGTGCCCCACATCACCATCCGCTGGCCCGACGGCCGGGAAACTGTTTTGGAAGATGTGGCTGCTAATCAGATCGTGCAGGTGGCAGATGACGGGTAACAAGCCGTATTTGCCACCTGCTGAGGTAAACTCATGACAACACAAACCATCACTATCATCGGTATGGACCGTGTGGGCGTTTCTATTGCCCTGGCGCTGCGGGCCTCCTCATTGGACCTGACGCTTATTGGCCATGACATTCAGTATGAACTGGCGCAAAAGGCACGGCGGGAATTGGGGGCAATCGATAAAGCGAAATGGAACCTGATCGACGCTATCCAACCGGCCGATATGATTGTGCTGGTTATCCCGGCTGCCGACCAGGAAGAAACGCTGCGTGTCATCGGCTCTGACCTCAAGGAGCAGGCCGTGGTGTTGGACATGTCGCCGCTGAAGCAGCGCGGGATTGAGTGGGCCAGAGAATATCTGGAGCAGGGCCATTATGTGGGCGTGCAGCCGGTCCTGGCCGCACCTTATTTGTTAGACGGCCGTACCGGCCCCGAAGCAGCCAGTGCCGATCTCTTTCAGAACAGCCCCTTTTGTCTGATGCCCGGCCCTTATGTGGCTTCGGCGGCGGTGGAAACGGCCGTTAATTTTGGCAAACTCCTGGGCGCAGTTCCCTCTTTTTTTGACCCGGCCGAATATGATAACCTGATGCAGGCAGTCGAAACCCTGCCCGGCCTGCTGGCGGCCGCGCTCTTTCACAGCGTTCAGTCACGGGCCGGCTGGTCAGACATTCGCCGCTTTGCCGGTTGGCCCTTTGCCCTCAGTACGCTGCCCATGCAAGACGGGGCCGAAACGACCCACCTGGCCCTCAACGACAAATTGGCCACCCTCACCTGGCTCAACCAGACGGTGGAGACGCTGCAACAAATTCAGCAGTGGGTCTATGAGGAGGATGCCGAAGCTTTAACCGGCTTCATGAAGGAGCTAAACGAGCAGCGGCAAACCTGGTTAGAGAAACGGGCTGAAAACAAATGGCATACTGAAAATAAGTCGGAAATACCCCATATTGGGCTTACAGAGCAGATGCTTGGATCATTGTTTGGACGGCGGAGTGGCCGGTGACCGATAATGTCGCTGCGCGACCGCTTCGCGTACAGTATTCAGTGTATCTCTGTGTAACCGCTTTTGGGGGAGGCGTTTTTTAGATGAGTGTGACAGATAGCGTTGGCCGGGTGGAGGGGCAACGGCCGTTGCGTATTCTCATGATCGCGCCTACTTCCTTCTTTAGTGATTACGGTGGCCATATCCGCATCCTGGAAGAGACCCGCATTTTGCAAACGCTGGGCCACCAGGTGGCCATCGTTACCTACTATAAAGGAAGAGACCTGCCCCAACTCGACATCCGGCGCACGCCCCCGCTGCCCTGGCGGGCCGATTACGAAGTCGGCTCCTCCCGCCACAAAATCGCCTTTGATGTTTACCTGGCGCTCCAATCCCTGATCGAAGGGCTGCGCTTCCGACCCCACGTTATTCATGGTCACATGCATGAGGGGGCCTTGATTGGTGGCGTGTTGGCCCGGCTGCTGCGCGTGCCCCTCGTTTTTGACTTCCAGGGCAGCCTGACGGCCGAAATGGTGGACCATAACTTCTTGAATCCAAACGGCCGTATTTATACTTTGCTGCACCGCATCGAACGGTTTATCTGCCGGCGGCTGCCCCAGGCTGTTCTCACCAGCTCTTTGCAAGCGGCCGACCTGCTGCGTGATGAGTTCGCCGTGCCGCCTGACCTGATTCACCCCCTGCCCGACTGTGCCGACACCGAGACCTTTGACCCGGCCCGCTTTACCCCGGCGGAAAAGGCCGGGCTGCGGCAGCAGTTGGGCATTCCTGCCGCCCGCCCCATTGTGGCCTATCTGGGTTTGCTAACTGACTACCAGGGCATCCCCCACCTGCTGCAGGCGGCGCAGCAGCTTCAGCGGGCGCAAGAGAATGTTCACTTTTTGGTGATGGGTTACCCTAACGAGGACCATTACCGGCGCATGGCGGTGGGGTTGGGGCTGGATGGAATGGTCACCTTTACCGGCAAAGTGCCCTACCAGCAGGCGGCCCGTTACCTGGCTTTGGGGGATATTGCCGTCGCCCCTAAAATGTCGCTGACGGAGGGGAGTGGCAAACTGCTCAATTACATGGCCCTGGCCCAGCCGGTGGTGGCTTATGATACGGCCGTTCACCAGGAATATCTGGCTGATCTGGGTGTTTATGCGCCGGTGGGAGATGTGACCGCCTTTGCGGCCGGGATTTGTGGCTTGCTCCATGAGCCTGAGCAGCGCACTCGGCTGGGCCGGCAGTTGCGCCAGCGTGCCCAAATCCATTACAGTTGGTCGGCCGCCGGCGAGCAGATTGTGGCTATTTACCGCCGGTTGTTGACGGGTTGAATTGAGTGGCGGAAAAACGGTCGTTGTTTGCTCGAATAAGGTACAATGGTTGGCAATAATGAATCAGTGTAGACGCAGGCC
>JAWOIM010000344.1:0-3944 GCA_046484685.1 Chloroflexota bacterium
ATTGATTACCCTTGTAGGCAGGTATGCGAGAAAGAATCACTATCCGCCCATTATGTTCAACAATATTTTCCACCTCATCTCATTGCACATGTAAGCTAAAATGTGGCTGATAATAAACGATCCCTTCTCTTGTCAAAACAAGGCGGCTACGCAACCCTTGATAAGTCAATGATAGAGATAATAACAAAAGGGCACCGAGGATTAAGAAGACCCACCAGTCTTGGATAATAGACAATGCGCCTGAGCGTATAATACCCCATGAAATGCCCAACAAAAAAAGTGTACTGAACACACCTAAAAGTATAAGTGTCCATTGCCAGGCAGGTTTAAGGAACAATATAGCAGTTGGTGGGTTTTGATCATCCATATATAAACCGGTTTAGCTGTCCACTATCGCCAGGCCCTCATTGCGAGCTAAATAGAGCAGCCAGTTACCTTGATCCGTTTCCCACTGCACCTGGCCGCAAGCAACCGGTTCAATACGGGGATCGGTTACGGCACGCAGTTCCCACAACAGATCAGTTGCGGTGCGGTCACCATTGTCAAATGCTGGTGAGACAATTAAAACGTCAATATCACTGTCAGCGTGGGCAGTGCCCTGAGCAAATGAGCCGAACAGAATAGCCTGGGCAACTGGTAGGCCCGTAGCCCGTATAGCCTGCACATATTGTTTTACAATCTCTACAATCTCTCTTTGAGCCATTATTCGACAAACTCCTGCGCCGCAACCAACTCTTCCTCTGAACTTTTTTGCCAGTAGCGAACTTGTCGCTTTACGTCAATCATAGGCATAGTTTAAGTGTTGAGCTAGGTGGTTGTCAAACGGCCGCTTTTTCCACCTGAATCCCGACATTGACAGCCACAACACCTCGGTCTACAATGCTAACAACAGCTCAACGCTTTGGGAGTAAGAAAGACGATGGCTATGGCTACAGCGTCAAAAACAAAAACAACGATGACGGCCGCACAACTCTACCGGAAACCCAACCACGGCGGTCGTTACGAGTTAGTTCAAGGAGAAATGGTGCCTATATCTCCTGCCGGGCCGACACACGGCAAAATTGCATTGCGCCTGGGGGCAACCCTGTGGCAGTTTGTACAGCAGCATGATTTGGGTGAAGTTTACGCAGCTGAAACAGGTTTCACCATCCTGGAAAATCCCGACACTGTTCGTGCCCCGGATGTGGCCTTTGTGGCCCGTGAACGCATTCCGCCAACGGGTGAGCCGGATGGCTTCTGGCGCATTGCTCCAGACCTGGTGGTTGAGGTCTTGTCGCCTTACGATAAAGCCAGCCAGGTGCAGGACAAAATCACCGACTACCTGACTGCAGGCGTGCGCTTGCTCTGGCTGGTTGATCCCCACTCCCAAACTGTCACCGTCTATGAATCTCTGGACCGGGTCAAAATTCTGATCGGCGATGACACCCTCGATGGGGGTGACGTATTACCGGGCTTTGCCCTCCCTTTGCCACAATTATTTATGTAAACAAACGAAATACGCCTCCTCTCTGCTTCTCTGTGCCTACTTCGGCTACGCTCAGCACAAGTCTGCGTTAATTTAACCCCAACTCAAGCCAACACTTCTTTCAGCGCTGCCAGCAGCAGCGCCGCGTTTTCTTTGCGACTGTTAAAGCCCATCAGCCCCACACGCCACACCTTACCCGCCAGTTGGCCCAGGCCGTTGGCAATCTCAATGTTGAACGCTTGTAACAGCCGGCCGGTCACCGCTTTGGGATCAACGCCGTCGGGCACGCGCACGGTGGTCAGGCTGGGCAGCCGGTAGGCTTCCTCTACGTGACAATCCAGTCCCAGCTCGGCCAGACCGTGCCAGAAATATGCGGCCGTTTCCCGGTGCCGCTGCCAGCGTGCGGCTAACCCCTCTTCGGCCACCAGGCGTAAGGCTTCGCGCAGGGCGTAGTTCATATTGATGGGGGCGGTGTGGTGGTAGGTGCGCTCGCTGCCCCAATATTGGCCTACCAGCGACATATCCAGATACCAGTTGGCCACCTTGCTCTGGCGGCGGGACAATTTTGCCACGGCGCGTGGCCCCAGGGTAAAGGGGCTGATGCCGGGCGGGCAGCTCAGGCATTTTTGGGAGCCGCTGTAGGCCGCATCCACCTGCCACTCGTCCAGCCAGAGAGGGACGCCGCCCAGGCTGGTGACGGTGTCCAGCAGCAGCAGGCAGTCATGCTCGCGGCAGAGGTCACCCACGCCGTCGAGCGGTTGGCAGGCCCCGGTGGAGGTTTCGGCATGGACCAGGGCTAAAATGGCGGGGCGGTGTTGGGCAACGGCCGTTTTTAACTCATCCAGGTCAAACACCTCTCCCCACGGCTTCTCTATCTGGCGCACGTCGGCCCCGTAGCGACCGGCCATGTCCACCAGCCGGTGGCCAAAAAAGCCGTTGACGCCCACCAGGACTACGTCGCCCGGCTCCACCAGGTTGGCCAGCGTCGCTTCCATGGCCGCACTGCCCGTGCCGCTGACGGGGATGGTCAGCTTATTTTCCGTTTGCCAGGCATAGCGCAGCAAATCCTGCACTTCGTTCATGAGCTGGATAAAGGCGGGGTCCAGATGGCCCACCTGCCGCATGCCCAGCGCTTGCAAGACGCGCGGATGGGCGTTAGAGGGGCCAGGCCCAAGCAGCAGACGGGGCGGCATATCAAGCTGGCCCACGCTGCGGCGGTATTGATCGTTAATTGTGTGTGTTTTCATCGAAAACTCCTTCGTAAATAGACCATGGATGACGGACTACGGACGATAGACGATGAATTTTCATTCATCATGGTGTGCCGCGCTCATGTTGTCTCCTTTGTAAATAGGACGCAGATTTGTGCTGAGCGTAGCCGAAGTAGGCGCAGAAAAAAAGTGGTTTTCATTCATCGGCTCACCAATTTTACCACTTACCGGCTGTCATGTCTCGCAACGACTCATCCGGATTTGATCAATCTTCTCTGGCGTTTAACAGGCCGCTGGGCGGCAGCACGACAGGTTGAAATCCGTAACGCAGGTTAACAAACTGGCACTGGCTGGTCCAATCCACGCCGCAACCGCCTAGTCCCCGTTTCCCATGCCCCAGCCCCAAAACAAGGCCAGCGTCAGCAGAAGCCACACTCCTTCCAAACCAAACGTCACGAGCGGGGCAAAGGTCATATCCAGGAGGGGAATAGTCGTTTGCTGCTTACTCAAAGTATTCAGCGGCTCCATGTTGTAAATCAGGGGAGCACTGATGATAAGCAGAACGAGTAACAAATCGTACAGTTTAGGTGCAAAACGGTTGTCTGTCCTGAACACCAAACTCAACAACAGCAAGCCGAGAAGGTCACATCCCCAGGCCAGCAGCACCGGGGGCGAAATCAGCCACTCTTGCCAGGGGAAAGGTGGTAAAGGCAGTTGGGGTTGTTCCAAAACAGCAAAAGGAAAAACCCCGAACGGATCAAGTAAACCACCCAGCGTAACAGTTTTCATGGCCAGGCCGGTCAACAACAAACCATAACCAATCCAACCGGTGTAAGACGGCCGTTCCTGAACCCTGCGCCAGAGCCACCAAAGCAGGCAGGCAGTAATCACAAACGCCAGATATTGAAAATAAATGTCGCCCCTTTCCATGATATTGCCGGTCTGGCTCACTAAATAAAGCGTCGTGGCTAAACCTAGAACAAAGAGAAGCCACAAAACCCCATCTACCCGCTGATACCAGTGCATGACAGCGATTGTGAGGAGAACCAGCCCTGACAAAAATCCCAAAAATAGAAGCCAACTACTGTCCTCTATGCTGGCAGCGAGAAACAGGAAAAACGCCGCAACCGGTAACACCGCCAGCAATGCCACACGCTTATCATGTGCAAAAAGTAATAACAAAACTACGAGTAAAAAGAACGTATGCAGTCCGCCACTTAACGGTGAACCCAAAAAGTAGAAAAAAAATAAAACGGGTAGGCTCCCCA
>JAWOIM010000645.1:0-8219 GCA_046484685.1 Chloroflexota bacterium
CTTTGCCGTTATTACTATCGGCAGCGGCGAGGAGCGTAAATATCTGCTGCGCTGGACTGACCATTGGGAAATGTTTAACCTGGTCGGGGGCAAGATTGACAATCAGAAAGGGGATCGTGATTCTTTTGCCCGTTCTATTCAGCGCAAAATGCAGGAAGAATTGGGCTTACGCAGCCCCAAGGATTACCGTATTTTGCGGGAACTAACCCCGCTGCAAAAGCGCCAATTTTCCCGTCGTGAGTTTGTATTTAAAGAATATGAGTTTCATTTGTTTCACATTGAGTTTTTACCACGCCATCCCCACACGGTTGAAGAATTTGAGCGATTTGCCTCCCGTCTGGCTGCCCAGGGGGAAAATTTGCTCGTATCACGTGCCGAAATCGAGCGGCTGCGTACCAACGACGGCCGTCCCATTTCAGAAACCACACGCATGACGCTGCAAGACCTGGGTGAGATTGGGTCCATGTATGCTGAAGATGCTCTGGCTACCCTGGAAATCCGCTGGCCGGCCGAATCGATAAAGGTCAGTCGAGGCCGTGCCCAACTGTTTGCTACCCTCCTCAACCCACCTTACGGCAGCCTGATTGAGAACATAACGCTAGAAGTGTTGCCTACACCTAGTTATGATGCCGAACTCAATTCGGCCGTAGTGGTTGTGGAATCATTGGCTCCCGGTGAAGAGTTTCCGCTTGACCTCTGGATTCAGCCGAAAGCTATGACGGCCACGCTTACTATTCGCCTGACCTATTATGATGTGCGTGGCAACGAGTACCGGCAGACAATAGAGCAGTTGGTTGAATTTGACAGCCTGGAACAGGCTTTGTCCCATATTATCAATCCCTATGTTGTGGGGAAGCCGCTCACAGCAAAATCGGAAGCGCTCTTTGTGGGACGTGACGATCTGTTCCGCTGGATTGAGGAAAATCTGGTAGGCAAAACGCAGCCCCATACACTGGTTTTATATGGGCAGCGACGCATGGGGAAAACCTCCACATTGTATCAACTGATTGGTGGCCAGCGGGGACAAACTATTCGCAATTATCCGGGCTATCCTATCTTTCCCGTCTATGTTGATCTACAGCGGTTGGCCAGCAGCAATACCGATCAATTTTTAGCCCGAATTAGCCAGCAAGTGGTGCAGGATTTGCGCCATCGCGATATTGACCTACCCTTGCCTCAGCCGGCGGCGGTCACGGTTGGTTCTTACCAGGCATTTGATGCCTTTATAGACACGATAGACGAGAAACTGCCAGACAATGGGCTGCTGGTAATTGTCATGGATGAGTTGGAACAACTGCAAGAGAGTGTGCGTAACGGCCGTCTAGATCCCGAAATATTACCCTACCTGCGCTCCTTGATTCAGCACCGCAGCCGCCTGGCGTTTATTTTAGCCGGTACCAATCACCTGCTTGAACCATACTGGAGCAGTATTTTCCAGGTTAGCATCAGCCGTGAAATCGCTTCCCTGGCCCGTACCGAAGTTGAAATGCTGGTTCGCAAGCCTGTAGCGCCCATGATCCAATATGATGACCTGGCCGTAGACCAGATCTGGGGGGCTACCCGAGGCCATCCCTATTTTGTTCAGCTTATTTGCCATCGCCTGATAAGTACCACCAATCTGGGCCAGCGTCATAGTAAAATGATTGACCTGACCGATGTGCGCCAGACACTGGCCCAAATCGTGCGTGAAGATGACAGCCATCTACAGCAGTTGTGGTATGAATGCAGCCCCCAGGCCCAATTGGTTCTCTCTCTGTTGGCCAGTAACCATGAAGTAGGTCAAGAAATGGTTTCTCGTGCAGAAATCCTTGAGCAACTGCCAGGGGTTGGTTTGAATCAGGATACCATCAACGATCTGCTGCAGGAACTGGAAGCCCGGCGGCTGGTAGAGCGCCAGGTCATTGAACGACATTTGCCTTCGCGCCTGGAACGCCCCAACGGGCTGCGGTCGGCCCTGGTGAGCAAAGATTATATGTACGCCATTACCTTTAGTTTGCTAAGCAAATGGATTGCGCAGAAGCGAATATTGGCTTCTCTCTTATGAAAACTACTGACTCTATGACCATGCCTTATATCGTCGGCCCGCCTATTCGACGCCCCCATGATTTTTACGGCCGTTCTGCTGAACTGGCTCGCTTTTTTGAGATTATTGGCGGTACACAAACCCAGTCGATCAGCGTACGCGGCTTGCGCCGGGCGGGCAAAACCTCTTTTTTGCAATATGTCACTCATCAGGAAGTGATTGCTCGCTATCTACCCCAACCAGAACGCTATGTGATGATTTATACGGACATGTCATCGTGTCGCACGCCTTCTGATTTTTACCATCGGGTGCAGCAGCGACTGCGGCAGGTGCTGATCGGGACACAGTCACTCAACCTGTTGCAAACTTCATCACTGGAGCCGGCCCGATTGTATGATGTGGAACTGCTGCTGGGCCAGTTTCCCCAATACCGGTTTATCTTGCTCCTGGATGAGTTTGACCAGATGCAGGTGGAGTCGTTTGGTCAAGAATTCCTGGTTGAACTACGGGCGTTGACCAGCGTGTGGGAATATGATCTGGCCTGCGTCACTGCTTCTTATTGGGATTTGTATCATCTGGGTAGTCAGGTCGGATTGCCCCCTACTTCACCATTCTACAATATCTTTTATCCCACCCCGCTCTTCTTACCGGGTTTGCAAACAACGGCGGCCATGTCGCTTATCCAACAGCCCGCCGGCCAGACCCAGGTGCAGTTTCGGCCGGAACAGGTTGATCAGTTATTGCAAATGACCGGCACGCTACCCTTTTTTGTGCAGGCCGGAGCGGCCAAGTGGTATCAACGGCTGCGTCGCGATCTGGCTCTGGATACCCAGGCCGTGCAACAGCAGTTGCTGGCGGAAATGGCACCTTATTTTGAACAATGGTGGCGTCATTTTAAGACGGCCGAACGGGAAGCACTGCTGTTAATGGCTCAACAGCAGGCACATGGTGGTATCGCCGAAACGGCCGTTTTGCCCAATCTCCTTTACACGCTGCACCGGTTTGGCCTGGTTGTACAGGAACGCAGCCGCCTGTTTATTAATGGCGATCTCTTTGCCACCTGGATTGTGCAGGAATCATCCCAATATGCAGAGGAAAAAACGGCCGCGGCAAAAACGGCCGCGGCAAAAACTGCCACGGCAAAAACTGCCGCCATGGCCCTTACCTATAACCCCGTCAGCCTGCGCCGTGCCCTGGTTCAACACTTTAGCCTGGAAGAACTGCGTACGCTCTGTTTTGACCTTCACCTGGATTTCGACGAACTGCCCGGTACCAGCAAAAGTGATAAAACCCGCGAACTCGTGCAATACTGGCAAAAGCGCAACCAGCTTGACCGGCTGGTTGAAGCCATCCGCTATGAACGGGGGGCTGTTATCTGAAACCACTTTTTATCCGCCTTGTTCTACTTCCTCATCCTCACTATAATCTAAGAGGTGAACCTACTCAAAAAGCTAAACAGCTTCCACTGCACATGGTGAAGCCGCAAATTACAAATTTGCGCTATATTTTCGTAGGAGATCACCATGGGCGTAGTCGACCACCATAAATGAAAATGACGGATGACCGAGGACGGATGACGGAGTAGGTCCTTCCGTCTTCGGTCCTTCGTCCTCCGTCCTATTTTCAAAGGAGTTCAACAGATGGAACCAATCTATCGCAGCGATGGTGCCTGGGTAGCCGTCTATCAGGACGGCCACCTGTTCAATGTAGATGGCGATTGGATTGGCTTTGTACGCGGCCGCGAAGTATTTAACACTGCCGGTTTATATCTTGGCTTTTTAAGTGATGATCGCCGCCTGCTGCGTAAGCGCGCTGAACCAGATAAACGGCCGCGTTTACAGCCACCTCCCCGGCCAGAACGGCCCAATATACCTGCCAGTGTGCCCTTGGTGCCGCTGCTGCGCAGTTTGCCCTACCAGATTATCGATATATTTGAGCAATTTCCTGACCGGTTGGCTTATGATTCTGAGTCCCGGCTAGATATGGAATAAGCGTTGTACCTTATGAATAGTAAACCAAGCAGTGAATCCAGCATTACGTTGACCCAGGTTATGGGGCCGGGTCATGCTAATATTATGGGCAACGTACACGGCGGGCTGATTATGAAGTTGTGCGACGAAGCCGGTGGTATGACGGCCACCAAACATGCCGGCCGCCCCTCTGTGACCGTGGCCGTTGACTCCATGTCGTTTCATTCTCCGGTCAATATTGGCAATCTGGTCACGGTTAAAGCGGAAGTGACCTGGGTCGGCCGCAGCTCTATGGAAACCCGCGTGACGGTAACGGCCGAAGATGTGTTGACCGGCAGCGTCACCCATACCAATACCGCCTATTTTGTCTACGTAGCCCTGGACGAGCAGGGGCGACCGGTTCCTGTACCTCCGCTTAGCCGGGAAACAGAGCAAGAGCAGCTCCGTTTTGAACGGGGATCTGCCCGTCAGGCTCACCGGCTCAAGATGCGCCAGCAAGAGGTTGCCTGAGCTATGAGCCGCTCCCCCTCCAAACTGCTGGACCTGCTGCTGCAATCGCCTGCCTATAAAATCAGGCAGTTGCCTGATCATGATTTTGGCTTAGCAGAGGAAGAGCCATTCCCCTTTCTGGCTATTGTGGGCCAAGAGGAAATGAAGCTGGCCCTGCTGCTGGCGCTCATCAACCCGCGCGTAGGAGGCGTTTTGCTGGTTGGCCCCCGCGGCACGGCCAAAACAACGGCCGTGCGCGCCCTGACCGATCTGCTGCCCAACGTGCGCCGCAGCCTCTGTATCCAGGGCTGCACCGAAACGATGGTCGAAGAAGAGGGCATGGCGGCTGTTTGTGAGGCCTGCGCCGAAAAATTTGGCTACGGCCAGCCCCTCACCAGCGAGGATCGGGTGCGTATGTTGGAACTGCCCCTCAATGCTCGCCTGGAAGATGTAGTGGGGGGCATCAATGAGCGCATTGCCCTGGAGCAGCAGCGGGTGCGCCTGGAGCGAGGCATTTTAGGCAATGCCGATGGCCAGATTCTCTATATTGATGAAGTCAACTTGCTGGATGACGCCATTACCGACGCCATTCTGGATGCGGCGGCCCAGGGCCATTATACCGTGCGCCGGGGGCCGCTCAAGCTGCGCTACCGCGCCCGCTTCATGCTCATCGGCTCAATGAATCCCGAAGAAGGTCGGCTGCGCCCCCAGATTATGGACCGCTTTGGCCTGCGGGCGGTGGTCAAGGGGCTGAAAGAAGGAGAGCAACGGTATCGTGCTTACCAAAATGCACTCCACTACCAGCGCCATCCAACCCATTTTGCCGGCCTGTACGCCAATGAAATATTGCAATTGATGGCTGAATTAGAGGCAGCCCGCCAACGGTTGGAATCGGTTACGGTGAGTGAATCCGCCCGACTTTTGGGGCTGACTCTGATCCAATCTCTGGCCATTGACTCTAATCGGGCCGATATGACCCTCTTTGAAGCGGCCCGTGCCCACGCTGCCGCTGATGAACGCCCGGAAGTTACACCGGACGACATTCAGGCGGTTGCGCTGCTTTCGTTGCGGCTGCGGCGCAGCGATATGCTCAACCGCTACTTTGATGAGCAGGCCCAGCAGGATGAGGCCATAACCGGTATGGTTGCCGATTTTTTGAATAAGGGCGGGGGACCGGGGGCCGAAGACGAAGAAAACGGCGGACAAGGGGAACCGCCACCCTCTTCGATTAAAGATATATGACCTGGTTAACGACATTACCAACTCGTTTGTGGCGGTTGTTGGACGAGCGGGCATATGAAGGGCTGCTGCTGGGCCTGACGGCCGTTTTCATCGGCTACCTGACTGTCTGGCTGCCCGGTCCGGCGGCCGGGCTTTCCTTCATTGGCCTGGAAATGGGGGAGTGGCTGAAGTTTTTTGGTGTGGGGGCACAGCGTGACTATTTTTACCTGCCGCCCATTACGCTGGCATTATTGCTGGCGTTGTGGACCATGCGTTGGCATAACGGCCGTTGGCAAACCTGGGCCATGCGCGGGCTGGCTGTGGGCATCAGCCTGCTGGCTTTCCCGGCCGTGGCTGACCTGACAAGCGCTGCCCGCCACGAATATCTGCTGCGGGTGCAGTTGATTGGGTTGGTCATCGTTGTGGCTGGCTTGAGCAGCCTGGCGGCCCGCCGGCGCGAAACGGCCGTTATGGCCTGGCTGCCCTGGCTGCTAATGGTGCTGGTGGGGGTAATTGGGGCTGTGCTGCCCGCCTGGTATTATGGGGAAATACGGCCCTATTTCAGCCAGGTCATGGGGGTTCCGCTGGGCATTGGCCCTGGCGTCTGGCTCAACACCATTGGCCACCTCCTTGTTGCCCTCATTGCCCTGCGCCAGCTTGCCCTAACGCAAAAAGGCGATGCCTGGCATCGCCCTTTTACGGTAAAAAGTGGAAAGTAAGAAGTGAAAAGTCCAACAATGCCCTATTCACTTTTTACTTTCTACTACTTACTAAAGCACTAATCTTTCATATGCGTATCAATATAGGTGACTGCTTCACCCACGGTTGTAATTTTCTGCGCTTCCTCGTCGGAAATTTCACCCTCAAATTCCTCTTCAAAGGCCATGATCAGTTCAACCAGATCAAGCGAATCAGCTTCTAAATCTTCCCGGAAACGGGCTTCAGGTACAACTTCCTCTTCATCCACGCCAAGTAAATCGACGATAATATCACGCACGCGGGCTTCTGTATCACTCATTAGTCATTTCTCCTTCAGTTATAGTTTATTATTGGCTATCCAGACCAGAAACCGGGTTTTTCACAATGTAAATGCTGGATGGCAGCCACAGATATAAAAACCCGGTGAACGGTTACAAACAATCACAGCATATTTGTAGTGGAAACACCAGAAGGTGTGGGAAGTTTCGCTTTTACAGATTCTGTTTGGGCGACTTGTCCCAATTTTCACACAATCGTCCCCTATCGTGCCTCAACTTGCCCATTTCGTCAAATTTTCTGCGTGTAGTTATGATGGCCCGGTCGAGCCACCGTATTGATTTTGTAGCCAAACGGCCGTTCCCAACAACAAATAGAAGGTATACGCCAGATCAATCAAAAAGAAGCTGTGATCCACCAGGCCGTGGGCCAGAATAGCGGCCAAAGCCCCGGCCAGACCAACGGCCACCGGCTGCCACTCGGCTGAGACGTGAGAGTGTGCCCGGCGCAGCGTGCGGCCCAGGCTCCAGAACAGCCAGCCGCCGGCCAGCAGCCCCAGCAGCCCTAGCCGGGTGGCAAAGTCCAGCACAATGTTGTGGGGGTGGTTTAGATTTGGCTCTTGCCAGGCGGCATCAAAAATGTAGCGGCTGCGATAGGCGTAGAGGAAGTTGTCCAGCCCCACACCGGTCAGCGCATTGTCGGCGATCATGTTGAGGCTGGCCCGCCACAGATTCAGCCGGAAGAAGCTGGTGGCGCTGGCCAGGTCCAGCCGGCCGGCCAGGGCCGGGATACGTTGGGCGATGAGCAGCCCAATCGCCCCCGCAATGGCAAAGAGAATCAGCCAGGGCCAGGGGGAATGGCCGTTGTCTCGCTCGCGGAGCGAGAGACCGCGCTGCCACACCCAGAAAATCACCAGAAATCCGGCCGGGACTGCCAGCAGCAGCCCGCCTCGGCTAAAACTAAGCAAAATAGCCAGACCAATAGGGAGGGCCATCCCGCCATAGAGCCAGCGCCGCCGGCCATGTAGTGGCCCACCCAGCCAGACGACCGCCAGCAGCAGGGGCAAAATCCGGCCCAGGTAAAGCGCTACGTTGTTGGGCGAGCCATAAATAGAGCGCAGCCGCATCAGCCCCGCTTCGGCCGTAATAAGCGCCTCGTGGCCCGTGCCGTACTGCCACAGCCCCAGCCCGGCTACCAGCAGCCCGCCCAGGACAAAACCGTCCAGCAGCCGCCACATTTCCCGACCGCTGGGGCGAATGGCTCGCAGCAAAAAGTAAAAGATGAGCGGCTCCACAATCACCACCCGCCACTCCGTCAGGGCCAGCCCCAACCGCTCCGTAAAAAAGAGAGACAGGGTGGCCACCAGCAAAAAGGCAGCGGCGGCATAATCGGCCATATGTAATCTGATTGCGTAGTGCGTAGTGCGTAGTGCGTATTCTTCACCGTTTACTGAATACCGGGACGCCCACTCCGGGATCGCTTTCAGCAAATAAGCCGCCAGCGTGACCAGGGTAAAGACCTCTACAGGCGAAAAGCGGTAG